>JBHHTZ010000828.1:0-2054 GCA_046753605.1 Anaerolineae bacterium | reverse complement strand
ATGGGCAGACGACGCCCCCTGTTTCGGCCCCCTTTACGGAGCCCGCCGCCCTGTTCTACCTACCTACAAGTCCCCAGCGTGTTACGCTCACCCAGCCCCAAGTCAAGTGTCCGTCAAAGTTTTGCATCCGCAAGCGGTAAGGGGCGATCTCCTGACCGAGGCGAACCGAACAGGGCTCGGTCAGGAGGCCTACCTGCTGCAGGCAGGCCTACCTGCTGCAGGCAGGCCTTCGCCCAGCGGTGGGCGCGCTATTTTCATAACCGCGGTAGGGGCAACACTTGTTGTAGAGTTCATTAGGGGCGACCCCTTGGGATGTCCGCGTGACTCACCCTTCCGCAGGTTCCGAACCGGTGGGGGTTAGTTACCGCGCAGAAAAATGACGGGCACCCCCCAGTCCGTCGAGCCGCACCGCAATGCGCCCGCATGGTCATCGTCCGGCATGGCCGGGGTGTGTCCAAGAACTCAGAATCGAGTGGCGAACGAGGGCGTCAGGGGAATCTGGCCAGTCATCAGCGGCGCCGCCATCGTTGCATGCGTTGATAGGCCCAGTAGAGGAGTGGTGAGAACACCGCATCATAGCTGCCCGCAGCGCGGAACAAATAGCCTCCAAACCCTTTCTTAAATCGATAGACACCCCCGAGGGAACTCCCGCTCGCCGTAGACAATTCGGACTCATCGGGGATGCCCCACAGATCATACCGGCTACATCCACGCGCTCTTGCCCACAGCATGGCGGCCCACTGCAAGGCATAGTTGGGCATTCTGTTCCGCTGGTAGTTCGACGATGCGCCATACATGTACCAGGCTGTGTTCCCGCAGGCAAAAGGCATAAGACCGGCCAGCACCTGTCCTTCAAACGACGCCAGGAGCAACGTTGCCATTCCCTCAGGTGCAAATAATTCCCACGCTTTCTGGTAGTATGACACGCTACGGACCGCAAAACCATCCCGTTGCCCGGTGGTGACCATCAGGTCATGGAAGATTGGCAGATCGTCACGGTTGCCTTCTCGTATCTCCACACCTCTGCGCTTGGCCAGGCGGATGTTGTAGCGCGTCTTTTGTTTCATTCGCGCCAGCCACTCTTCGTCCGTGCCCAACAGATCCAGCATGATGGTGCTGCGGGGCTGTACCGAGTCGCTGGGCCGCATGTCGAGTTCCTGCCACAGAGCCGAGTCATCCTTGTCCTCACCCCAGCAGGGCTCCACCTTGAGGAAGACACTCCGGTGCTGTCGGGCTACAGCATCTGCCCCGGCCAGGAGCAGTCGCCGTGTCGTGCGGTCCTGCGGGTTGATTACCGGCCCACGGGGGAGATAGGCAATCGCTCGCCCAAGTGGAAGCGGCCGCAGCAACATCTGGGCCACGCCCACCAGGACCGAGTCCTTCATCGCCACCAGGCGAATCGGGTGCCAGCCAAACTCCGCCTTGAACCGGCCCCAGCGATACGTCTGCAGGACATGACCCCACGGCGATTCGGCGACGAATGCATCCCAAGACTGGGGAGAAAGGCTCCCTTCCTCTTCCAGTCGCTTGACACTGTAGGTGTGCATGAGGATCAGTATAACACAGGTTTTCGCATAAGACAAGAGCCCAGCCAACCTAGGGTTATCAGGCCGGAGAGTGCGCTGATTAGCGTACCCCAACGCAGGCTACGCGGCTGGAACACAAACCGGACGCGGTGATCCCCCGCCGTGACCCGCACCGCCCGAAACAGGAGGTCGGCGCGCAGGATAGGCACAGGCGACTCGTCGATCCAGGCACGCCAGCCGGGATAGTACGAGTCGGTCAGCACCAGGTAGGCGGGCGCGGGTGTAGAAACGTCAATCTCCACACTCTTGGGATCGTAGCGGCGGATTACGGCGCCGCCCTCCCCGGCGGTGTTCCCGGTAACAGTCACCCCCTCTGGTGAAGAGGCGGTCTGCTCCGCAGCCAGGTAGACAATGTCCTGGGGTTGGTACTCGGCGTCTTGCAGGGTTGCCAGCACAGCGTCGTCTGACGCCACCTCGGCTCGGTAGGCCAGGAACGCACGGGGTAGGGCGCGTCGGTTCCGGTAGACC
>JBHHTZ010000827.1:0-2055 GCA_046753605.1 Anaerolineae bacterium | reverse complement strand
CCCAGGATTCAACCCCGGTGAGGATCAAATCAACGCCGAGTTTGCGTGCGGCTTGCGCGACCAGCTTCGCTATCGTCTCGGGATCGCTGACATCGGCATCGATCCGTATCCCCTGTTCCGCCCCTTTCGCCATCCCAAGATAGAGCACGTCCTGGCTCGTCAGCGTTCCGACGGAAGCGACCAGGAGTTTGGCTCCCAATGCCGCCTTCAAGGACAACGCTTGCTCCAGGGCGTACTCGTCGCTCTCGTTCACTATGTGCCCCCGACATTCAAACAGCACACGCCCCCCGTTCTCGGAAACCCTGGGACGGATTACTTCTTGAGGGATTGACTTTAGGCACACTAAAATTACCATCGCTTGTCTCCACGATTGAAAACTGACCGGAGTATCGGCGACCGGGCAATCTTATCGTTGCCCGGCAGCGTGCCTGCCGGCAATTCGACCGTACACCGCCCCTTTCGGCAGCCCAGAGCCTCCGACGTAGTTGAAATAGAAGCTGCCAGCCAGTTCCCCCACAGCATATAAAGCGGGAATTACGTTATCCTCTGTATCAAGTACCTGGGCTTTGGTGTTGGTCTTGAGTCCGCCGTAGGTAAAAGTGATGCCGCAGGTGGTCGGGTAGGCCACAAATGGAGGCGTATCTATCGGTAGCGCCCAATTGGATTTGGGTGGTTCAATCCCGACCGTCCCCTTCCCATCCAATATGGACGGGTTGAACGGAGTATCCTGCACCGCTGCGTTGAATTCGCGCACCGTGGTGACCAGCCTCGTCTTGTCAACACCCATCTTGTCTGCCAACTCCTCAATACTATTGGCAGTGACAGGCGTAGTCTGCTGGTACCGCCTGGCGAGGCCGGAGGGGAGCGCCGCGATGCCGTTGGCATCGAATACCTGAAAGGCACTGCCTTTCGGCTGCTCCAGCACCGCTACACCGAGTTTGGCATAGGTTAGCGAAAAGTAATCTTCGCCCTCGTCGGCAAATCTTTTCCCCAGAATGTTCACCATAATGCTGTGGGGATAACCGTGCCCGATAGCAGTGTCGCCCATCTCAAAAGCCGGTCCTTCGAGAAAAACCGGGCATGCGTGGGCGGCGGAAAAATGCCCTGTCGTCCCCGCGCCAATCTCCAGAGCCATATTCAATCCGTCGCCGGTGTTGTAATTTGTGCCTCTTACTTTGACCAGGTCCCATCCGGGGCCGAGGTACTTGGTACGCATCTCACGACTTGACTCGAACCCCCCACAGCCCAGAATGACTGCTTTGGACTTGACATCACGGAAGCCTGCCCTGTCCTTGAGCCTCACGCCGCAGACGCGACCTGTCTCATCAATCAGAAGCTTGGTGGCTTTTGTTTCGTACAGAATGGTCGCGCCCATCTTCTCGGCAACGCCAAAGAGGGTTCGGACTATTTCCGCCCCGCCTCCTGCGACACAAGTGGGGCAACCCTTTTCAAAGTAAGTCTTACCATCGGGCCCGGGTTTGCCAAACTCCCACCAGATGTCGAACTTGACTCCAAGTCCCGCCAACCACCGTATGGTTGAATAGGACTCGTTTACAAGCACCTGCGTGAACTCCGGGTCGGCCAGCCCGTCGGACACGAGCATCAAGTGGTTATAGTACTGGTCAGTGGTGAACTGCCCCACTTCTATGGAGTCTGCCTCCTCGTCTGTCAATTGAGGCATCACTGATCTCACATCTTCCAACCCATTGTAGGCAAATCGGTACGAAGCGGTGCTCTTAGTGTTTCCCCCCCGCTCCGTTTGAGGGGCCTTCTCCACTATGAGCACCCTTGCACCAGCCTCCATAGCAGATATCGCCGCGGTCAACGCCGCGTTGCCACCACCTACAACAATCACCTCGTGTTTCAGTTCCATTCTTGCTACGGTCCTTTCTTACGCAGAATCATTAGTGAATTATTTTGATAGCAGACTCGCCTTCCCCTTCGGGCCATTGCTGCTACGCCCTCAGTTACCGGCGACCACCAGATTGACCAGCTCTCTGATGTCGCCAAGCTCCTCCAGGTGTTCTACCAGTTCGATGATCTCCTCACCAACCT
>JBHHTZ010000826.1:0-2060 GCA_046753605.1 Anaerolineae bacterium | reverse complement strand
GGGGTTGATTTCCACCGCCGGCATCAACCGCGCGCTGATTCCTGCCATACGCGCGTCGGACCGCTCGGAGTTAGTGGCGGTCGCCAGCCGTAGCCTGGCCCATGCTCAGCGTTATGCTAGCCAGTGGAATATTCCGCAAGCGCACAGCAGCTACAAGGCATTGCTGGCTGACCCGGAAGTGGACGTGGTGTACAATCCCCTGCCGAACAGCCTGCACTGTGAGTGGACTGTTAAAGCGGCGGAGGCCGGCAAACACATCCTGTGCGAGAAGCCGCTGGCCATCACGGTGGAAGAAGTGGACCGCATGATCGAGGCCGCAACGCGCAGCAACGTGGTGCTCTTCGAGGCCTACATGTATCGCCACCACCCCCAGACACTTCGGGTGCAGAAACTGGTTCGACAGGGCGCCATCGGCCAGGTCCGGTTGGTGCACGCTGTTTTCACCTACACCCTGAACCGCCCTGGCGATGTGCGCCTGGACCCGAACCTGGGCGGTGGGTCGCTGTGGGACGTGGGTTGCTATCCGGTGAGTTTCGCCCAGGCGGTGACTGGTAGTGCGCCGGCGGAGGTCTTCGGCTGGCAGAAGCTGGGCGACAGCGGTGTGGACATGACGTTTGCCGGCCAGATGCGCTTCGCCGACGGCGTGCTGGCTCAGTTCGACAGCAGCTTCCAGGCCACGTTTCGCGCCAGGGCAGAAGTGATCGGCAGCGAGGGCACTTTGATTGTGGATCACCCGTGGAAACCCAGCATCGAGGGGCCGGCCGGCATTCGCCTGCAGCGCGGTGACCACGAGGAATCGGTTGACGTGGAAGAGGTGGATCCATATTTGTGTGAGGTTCAGGCCATGGAGCGGTGCGTTCTGGATGGCGCCGATCCGGTCCTGCCTCTCTCAGCCAGCCGGCAGATCATGACCACGCTCACCGCCCTCTATGAATCGGCGCGGAGTGGCAAACCTGTCTTAACTTGAGGAAAGGGAACATGACATGGACTACGTCAATCTCGGTCGAACCGGCTTGCAGGTGTCTCGCATCTGTCTGGGGGCCATGACCTACGGCACGCCGGCCTGGCGCGAGTGGGTGTTGACCGAGGAGGAGGGCCGGCCTTTCATCAAGCGGGCCCTTGAGCTTGGTATCAACTTCTTCGATACGGCCGACATGTACTCGCTGGGCCTCAGCGAAGAGATCCTGGGGCGGGCGCTGCACGACTTTGCCCGACGCGACGAGGTGGTTATCGCCACCAAGGTGTATTTCCCCATGGGGGAGAAGCCGAACCAGCGCGGATTGTCGCGGGTGCACATCATGAACGCCATCGACGCCTCGCTGCGCCGGCTGGGCACCGACTATGTGGACCTGTACCAGATTCATCGCTGGGATTACGAGACGCCCATCGAGGAGACACTGGAGGCGCTGCACGACGTCGTGAAGATGGGCAAGGCACGCTACATCGGCGCGTCGAGCATGTACGCCTGGCAGTTTGCCAAATCGCTCTATCTGGCCGACCTCCATGGCTGGACGCGCTTCGTCTCCATGCAAAACCACTACAACCTGGTCTACCGCGAGGAGGAGCGCGAGATGCTGCCGCTGTGTCGCGCGGAAGGGATCGGCGTGATCCCGTGGAGTCCGCTGGCGCGGGGATTCCTGGCCGGCAACCGCCGGCGCGCCGACTGGGGCGACACCCCACGCGCCAGGACCGACGATTTCGCGCAGCACCTGTACTACCAGGAGACGGACTTCGAGGTAGTGGAGCGAGTCGTGGAGTTAGCGCAGCGTCGTGGCGTGACGCCGGCCCAGATCGCCCTGGCCTGGTTGCTGCACCAACCAGGCATTACAGCGCCCATCATCGGGGCCAGCAAGATGCCGCATCTGGAGGAAGCAGTTGCGGCTCTGGAAATTGAGCTGTCGGAGGACGAGCGGGCGTATCTGGAAGAGCCGTACCAGCCTCATCCGGTGCTGGGGCACAGTTGATCGGACTCGCACGCCACAGTTCTTCAGAGAAGCATCTTGACTCGTAGTAACGACTTATGAAGATTGAGGAAATAATCGGGTAACGGCCCGTTGCTT
>JBHHTZ010000825.1:0-2063 GCA_046753605.1 Anaerolineae bacterium | reverse complement strand
GCCGTCGTCCCGCGACCTTCCACCGCCGCTGTCGATACGTCGGGCGCCGATTTCGCCGTTTCCGGCGTGATCGACTGGCCGGCGCTGGTGAGAATCGACATCTCCACATCCTGTCCCGGCGCGTAGAGTATGAAACTGGCCGCCTCTGCCTCGTCCACCGTGACGCTTACCGCCGTGGGGCGGCCGGGCGACAGGGTTCCGCTGTCCACCAGGCTGACCTGAAGGCCGGCGGTGTCCGTGGGCGCGACAGCCGGCGCCGTCGGCATGGGGATTGGGTACTCCTGCGGCCCACGGGACAGGCTCTGCAAGACGGTTGCGAAGACAGCCGGCGACCCCGTCTGCTCGCCGTGGCGCACTGGCATGATCTCGGCCTGCACGGGGATAGCGCCGGCCGCACTGCCCACGGACACGAAAACGTCTGTCGGCACCGACGTACACACAAGCGCCGCGAAGTCGTGGACCGGGTTGCCGGCCAGCACGAAGAACGGCACGCCGCGAGGATCACTGGTTCGCGGATTGAACAGATACCGCACATAGGATGGTGTCAGTTGGGTCGTCGCCGGCGCATACAGGCCGAGTGTGGCCGGCGGAACGGCGCAGGGAGTGCCGGCGTTGGGCGTGCCAATCATGTACAGTTGGTTCACCGCCGGCGCCGTCGGCAGACCCTGGCGCTCAACCAGCGGCATGAGATGGCTGATGTAGTAGCGGGAGATCAGCCCGCCCATGCTGTGCGCCACCAGATCAACGCGCTCGGCGCCGGTGGCCTGTCGGGCCGCCTCGACGTAGCGGGCGACGATCTCGGCGTTTTCGGCGATGGATTTGGCTGGCCGGCGCGGTTGGGTGAAATCGCCCGTATTCATCGGTTCGATGTCGAACTGATCGTCGCCGACGGCGTAGCCGGCGATGCCCCATGTCGCCAGGAATCCATCGGCGCCGGTCCACGCTGACCAGGTGGCAGCGCTGGACGTGAAGCCGTGCACGAGCACCACCGGCTTGGGCTGGAGCGGCACATCGACCGTTGCCGTCAGCCCGTGTCCCATGAGCGCGGCATAGATGGTGCGTCGCCCGACGGGTATATGATCTTCCCAGGCCCAGCCATCGGCGGCGGTTCGAGCGGTGCATGAGGCTTGCTGACCAGGCTCCACATCGATCCAGCAACTGCCGATGGGGGCATCGCCGGCGTCAGGCGGGCCCAGGCTGAATGAGACCGTGCCGACCACCGCTGTCTGCGTTGAGTTCGAGACCCGCGCCGTCAGCGTGATCGCATTGCCATCGATCACAACGTCCAGTGGACTGCCACCCGGCCCGGTGACATCCACTGCCAGCGCGACATTCCCCGCTTCGGGCGTTGCCGTGGGGGGGAGTGCCGTCTTGGTCGGCGGGA
Source organism: Anaerolineae bacterium (assembly GCA_046753605.1). Taxonomy (GTDB): domain Bacteria; phylum Chloroflexota; class Anaerolineae; order Epilineales; family JAANWY01; genus JBHHTZ01. Next base: position 679 of record JBHHTZ010000825.1, on the reverse strand, counting down.
GGGGGACGGCGGTTGGCCGTTGTGCTACCAGCGTGGCGCGGGCCGGCGCTGGGGGCGGGGACGGCGGCTGACTGCCACTCCCGAGATCCTGGCCAACGACATCCCCCAGCGGCTCCAGGCCGCTGGGGAGCGGCAGGCTCTTCAGTCCAGGTCCACGAGCAATCAAGACCAGGAAGACAGTACCGATCAGGAGCAACGTGAAAAAGCATCCGAACAGCCGGCGCATCAGACGCATTTCCTTCCTCGCCATCTGGAGACACCATTCGTATTTCCGAGACTCAGGTCAATCATTCTTCTCCTCACTTCGCGGCTTGCACATTCCTGTTTTCAGGTCACAAGACGCAATCTCTGGCTGAGTTGTTCCCATACCGTAACTACCCGGCCACCTTGTGCCCGGCGAATGATGAATCTTGAGAATTTGATCCGGTAACGCGGCAACTCGCCCGGCCGGCTCGCCGACGGGCTGTGTCTGCCAGGCCCGCCCGCCTTCGCGCTCTGATGTCATTCCGAACGGAGCACCAGCGGAGTGAGGAATCCCTGGAACCCTCCAAGAAAAGGTGAAGTCCGCTGGTAAATGCATCAGCAGGCACGCGGAAGAGAACTGGCTGTTTCTCCAGCGAAACCACTGATTCGAGTGCGGTCTCAGGGATTCCTCACTCCGCTGGCGCTTCGGTCGGAA
>JBHHTZ010000824.1:0-2065 GCA_046753605.1 Anaerolineae bacterium | reverse complement strand
CCAATATACTCCGACAGATGTTTTTGATTAACTGTCCCTTTAGGCTCGACGTTCGCTCAAATTTTGGCATAAAACCGAGAATGGTGTAGAGTTGGGGCATGGACACCTCAATTGACATCTATACGGAACAAATCGACGATGTGCCGTTGCTGTTTGGTCTGCTGCAGAAGATGGGACTGCAACCCATTGTCGACGCCATCATCAAGCCCCACGGCAATCGGCAGGGCTTGAGCGTAGGCTGGATGATTGTGGTCTGGCTCATCCATATCCTGACCGAGAAGACGCACTGCATGGATGTCGTGCGAGAGTGGGTGCCGCAACTGCAAGAGACCTTGGAGCGCCTGAGCGGCCAGGAGATCGAGGAGTTGGACTTCACGGATGACCGGTTGGCCGACATCCTGCGCTACCTGAGTGATGATGCGGCCTGGCACCGGCTCGAGACCCAATGGAGCCGGCACCTGATCCGCGTGTACGATCTGCGTGGCAACCGAGTGCGGTTGGATGGGACGAGCGCGTCGGTGTACCACGATGAGAAGACGCATGTGCTTTTCAGACGGGGGCGCAGCAAGGACGGGCAGTGGGACGTGCAATTTCGAGTCATGCTGGGCAGCCTGGACCCCCTGGGGATGCCCCTGGCGGTGGATGTGGTGGCTGGGAACCGGGCCGAGGACCCATTGTACGTGCCCAACTACCGGCGGATCAAAGACACTGTGCAACGGGACGGCCTGCTCTACATCGGGGATAGCAAAATGAGCGCCCTGGAGACGCGGGCCGTCATTGCCGGCGGGAATGACTACTATCTGACGCCCCTGGCCATGGTGGGCGAAACGCCTGAGCTGTTGGCATCCTGGTTGGAACCGGTATGGGAGGGGGACCAGGACCTGACTCCGATCTTTCTGCCGGAAGACCTGCCGGAAGATGGGCAAGCGCCTGATCCGAAGCTGGCCATCGCCGAAGGGTTTGTCATCTCCCGCTCTCAAGCGGCAACCGTCGACGGCGAACAGATCGAGTGGGACGAACGCTGCCTGGTGATTCGTTCCAAAGCCCACGCCGAGGCCCAGATTGCCGCTTTTCAGGGTCGGGTTGACAAGGCGGAGACGGCATTGCGCGCGCTGACTCCCACGCCAGGGCGGGGCAAGCGCCAAATCCGCGATGAGACGACGCTGGTGACCAAGGTCCAGGCGATCGTAGACAAATATCGGGTCGATGGCCTGTTCGACATCGACTATGAACGCCAGGTGAGCCGACGCGACGTGCGCGCCTACGGGGATAAGCCGGCGCGGACCGAAGAAACGGTGCGCTATCAAATCACGGTCGGGCGCCGCAGCGCGGCCATCGAACAGGTAGAACGGACCTTGGGCTGGCGAGTGTATGTCACCAATGCCCCGGCGGACGAGCTGACGCTGACGGATGCGGTGTTGGCCTATCGGGACCAATATCTGGTGGAGCGCATCTTTGCCCGCCTGAAAGGCCGGCGCCTGTCCATCCTCCCCCTGTACGTGCAACGGGATGATCATGCCCTGGGGCTGATTCGATTGCTGACCCTGGCTGTGCGGCTGATGGCCTTGGCCGACTATAGCGCCCAGCGCGCTTTGGCCGACGAAGGCACAGAACTGGCGGGGGTGTATGCCGGCAACCCCAAGCGCAGCACTGCCCGCCCCACGCTGGAGCGGATGTTGCGGGTCTTTCAACGTATCACCTTGACGGTGGTGACGCTGCCGGAGCGCGTGGTGCGTCACGTGACGCCCTTGACGGCGGTCCAGGAACGCATTCTCGCGCTGTTGGGTTTGTCGCCCACGCTGTACACCAGCCTGGCGACAGCCTAAAGACCCAGGGAGAGGTGCGTCTGTTGACGATATAAGGCCCTTCGGTGGTCTCAGAGAGCCCTCACTTGGCCACCGCCACCCGCTGATACGACGGGATTGGCGGGTACTGAGCCCACTTTGGGCCGCATCTGCATCCAAACAGAGCATATCTCAGGTTTCCATGAAAAAATGAGCGAACGTCAAGAACGAATGGAGAATCAAACGAATGATTCGCAAGAGCCAATTCGTTCCATTCCCAA
>JBHHTZ010000823.1:0-2067 GCA_046753605.1 Anaerolineae bacterium | reverse complement strand
TTGGGACTAAAGCAGCTTGAACATACGACCCACTCTCTTCTGGCTCCTTCTACTCATCCTCCTGGCCAGTCTGGCATCAGGCCAGCCCCGCCAACTAACCACGAACGTCTTGACGGCAGGCATGAGTAAGTGTGCCTTCGACTTCTACTCGCGGTACTCCCCTTGGCGCGACTCACGTCGTAACCGATGCTCACGCTCAGGCAGATAGCGCCCTTCGGTTTTCAGTTGCCCCCGATGATCGATCACGGGTTGCTGATCAACAATTCCGGACAAAGGAGCAAGCCTTGTCTACAGACATTACGATTGTCGGACTGGGTCCTGGCGACCCGAACCTGCTGACGCGAGAAGCCTGGCGCGTCTTGTCCACCGCCGGCGAAGTCTGGCTGCGAACCCGCCGGCACCCCACTGTTGCCGGCCTGCCCGATGGCCCCGTCTATCACAGCTTCGACCACCTCTACGAGGCGCACGAGACCTTCGCGGATGTCTACACCGCCATCGCCGACCGCGTCATCGAGCTGGGCCGGCGCGACAGCGGCGTGGTGTACGCCGTGCCGGGCCACCCGCTGGTCGGCGAAACGGCTGTTTTGCAGATTCTGGCGCGGGCAAGTCGAGAGGGGCTATCGACGCACGTCGTGGCCGGCGTCAGCTTCGTCGAACCCATGCTGACCGCGTTGGGCCTGGACCCTTTCGACGCCGGTCTCCAGATCGTCGATGCCGGGCTTCTGGCAACACAGTACCATCCTCTTGTGAACGTGGACCTGCCGCTGATTGTCCCACAACTGTACAACCGGCATCTGGCGTCCGACGTGAAGCTGACTTTGCTGAATGCCTACGCGCCGGAGCACGCGGTGACGCTGGTATCCAGGGCCGGCGCCCCCAATGTCGAGATCGAGACGTGTGAGCTGCACGAGCTGGATCATCGGTATTCCTTCGATGACTGGATGACGCTGTACGTGCCGCCGGTTGAGGCCCACGGGTCGGTGGCAGCCCTGCACGACATCCTGGCTCACCTGCGCTCCCCCGAAGGCTGTCCGTGGGACCGGGAGCAAAACCACGAAACCATGCGCCACAACCTCCTGGAAGAGACCTACGAAGTGCTGGCGGCCATCGATGCCGGCGACATGGGCAAACTGCGCGAGGAGTTGGGCGACCTCCTGATGCTCGTGCTGTTCCACGTCCAGATGGCCGTCGAGGGCGGCGATTTTACGTTGCCCCAGGTGGTGGCCGGCATCACGGAGAAGCTGGTGCGCCGGCATCCGCACGTGTTCGGTGACACAAATGTGGCAGACAGCCAGGACGTAGCACGCAACTGGGAGCATATCAAAGCCGCTGAGCGGGGTGAGGAAGCGCTGGGACGAGGGCCGTTCGATGGCGTTTCGGTTGCCCTGCCGGCGCTGGCTCAGGCTTATGAGGTCCAGGGGCGGGCGGTGCGCTTGGGCTTCGAGTGGCCGGCGGTCGAAGGGGTGTGGGACAAGGTGCAGGAGGAACTGGAGGAGCTGCGAGAGGCCGGCGAACTCCAGCGAGAACCTGAATTGGGCGACGTGTTGTTCAGCCTGGTGAACCTGGCGCGCTGGCTGGGCGTGGACGCCGAAAGCGCCCTGCGGACTGCCAACTACCGCTTCGTGGAGCGTTTCGAGTCCATGCGCCGGCTGGCGCGGACGCGCAGGCTGGAATTCGACGAATTGACCTTGGAGGAGATGGACCGGCTGTGGGAGGAAGTGAAGGAGAAATAAGGGGATCGGAGGTGCCGAATGCAATTCGGTTGACACAGTGATCTGGCGGTCGTAGAATTGTACATCGATCCGAACAGGCTATTACTCAGCCCGCTCGGCCTGGATTGTCAAATCCAGGCCGAAGGCGATGACATCGACCTGAATCGGTCACTTCCGCCGCCGGATCTGGCGATCCGGCGGGAGCGGCTGTAGCAACCCGAACAGGTATCTTGGAGGAATTCGTGCAAGCTAAATTACAAGAACTCAAGGCCCGCCTTACCGAGATCAACGACCTGGAGTCCGCCGCTGCACTGTTGCGGTGGGACCAAACGACCTACATGCCGGCCGGCGGCGC
>JBHHTZ010000822.1:0-2069 GCA_046753605.1 Anaerolineae bacterium | reverse complement strand
CCTTCCTGGAAGATGGGACGCCGGTTGACATCATTCTGAACCCCCTGGGTGTGCCGGCACGCATGAACATTGGGCAAATACTGGAAACCCACCTCGGTTGGACTGCCGACCGTCTGGGCTTCCGGGCCATCACGCCGGTCTTCGATGGCGCGAAGGAACACGAGATCGATGCTGAGCTTGCCCGAGCCTGGTTGATCGACCGCGCATGGAGTGTTCTGGCCGAGCAGGCCTGGCGATGGCTCTACGAACAGGACGCGCCGCTGGAGCAATTCGTAGACGATCAGGAGGCGCGCGAGGTCTACCTGCAACAGGTCCTAAATGAGCGTGGGGTCGAAAACGCCGGGCAGATCGTCCACGACTGGCATGTAGCGCGCTGGACCTGGATGGGCATCTGGTTACAGGAGCAAGGCTACGACCCTGATGACTTCCTGTTCCGCGATCGGGAAGGCCGCACGCGCGAAGAGTTGGACGCTGCCGATCAGTTGGCCCAACGGATAAGCATGCGGCTGTGGCTGGACTGGCGCGGAGTTGATGCTTCCACTGTTGCCGACGACGAACTTTTCGCCAGGGCGAGTGAGGTGAGTCAGGAAAGTGGCTTTCCGCTGCCTTCCAGTGGCAAGAAAGTCCTCTACGATGGCCGGGCAGGCAAACCGTTTGACCGCCCCATCACGGTGGGCATCATCTACATGCTGAAACTGGCGCACCTGGTGGAGGACAAAGTTCATGCCCGATCCACCGGTCCGTACTCGCTGGTCACTCAACAGCCACTGGGCGGGAAGGCCCAGTTCGGCGGCCAGCGTTTCGGCGAGATGGAAGTCTGGGCACTCGAGGCCTACGGTGCCGCCCACACCTTGCAGGAAATGCTCACCGTCAAGTCCGATGACGTCATGGGACGGACAAAGACATATGAGGCAATCGTAAAGGGAGAGGAAATCACCGAACCGGGAGTTCCCGAATCGTTCCGCGTGTTGGTCAAAGAGCTACAAAGCCTGGGTCTCTCCGTGAAAGTAATCGGCAAGGACAACGAACGCATCCACTTTGGCAAGGAAGTCGAGGAGGAACCGCTCCCTCGCCTGGGGTTTGGGTTGGGCCTTCCGAAATGGGGGGGGCGGTGAAGGTAGATTTCCATCCTGGGGCCGTGCCAGGTTGAAAGCGACATTGGTCATTTCCCCAACGGGCGGCGCGAGAATTACTCGCACAACCTGCCGCAGGTCGAAACGTCTCCCTAAACTGAAGTGGGCTGGAGTGGTTGGGGGTATAGCGCAAAAGTGTGGGCCAACCCATGGTAACTGAAGTAGGGGCGAGGCATTTCAGCAGCCCCCTGGGAGGGACAAACCCCTTTGGCCTGCCCACAGAATCGGGAAGGCCCCACATAGAGGGGAATGCTTCACCCCTACAACAATGCAGGGCAGCCCCGGCAACTCCCCACAGTTCTGCGCTACACCCAGTGGTTGAGCGCGGTTTGACGGAATCCGAGAAATGTGTTACAATGGCAGCTTGTGGGTCGCAGTGGGTAGAACCCGAGTGGCTACCCTGGCGGCCTACGTTTTTGTACACGGACAGTAAAGGAGGGTTTCCCTTTGCCAACGATAAACCAACTGGTACGCAAAGGTCGTAAGGCGTCTAAGAAGAAGAGCAAGGCTCCCGCACTGCGCTACAACTACAATGCGCTCAAGAACAAGGTGCAGCAGGGGAAAGGCTCTCCGCAACGCCGGGGGGTGTGTACGCAGGTGCGTACCATGACACCCAAGAAACCGAACTCTGCCTTGCGGAAGGTCGCCCGTGTGCGTTTGACCAATGGCGTGGAAGTCACTGCCTACATACCTGGAGAGGGACATAGCCTCCAGGAACACTCTGTGGTACTGATTCGTGGCGGTCGTGTGAAGGATCTTCCAGGAGTGCGCTATCATGTTGTCCGCGGCACCCTGGACAGTGGAGGGGTGGATGACCGCCGTCGCAGTCGTTCCAAGTATGGTAGCAAGCGACCGAAGAAGTAATTTGGTTCCGCTGTAGCAGCCAGTAGCTACATGAACCTTAGAAACGCGTAATCGCAGAAACCTGTCGGTGCG
>JBHHTZ010000821.1:0-2070 GCA_046753605.1 Anaerolineae bacterium | reverse complement strand
TTATGCGACGAGAGTGGGTCCGTCTTCAACTTCTGAAGCTCGTGGCGCACGCCTTGCGGCCACCACTGAGCACTGGCCGCCCCCGGCCGGCACGCCTCCTGCTGATCCGGCCAGACCACATCGGCGATCTGCTGTTCACAACGCCGGCCCTGCAACTCCTGCGTGAGACCTTCCCCACGGCCGAGACCACTGCCCTCGTAGGACCGTGGGCCGCCACGGTCGTTGAGCGGAACCCGAACGTAGACATTGTGTTGAAATGCTCGTTTCCCTGGTTCGACCGCCGGCCCAAACCGTCACCCTGGCATCCCTACCGCGTGTTGCTGCGCGAGGCGCGGCGGCTGCGCCGGTACGACTTCGATACGGTATTGATCCTGCGCTTCGATCACTGGTGGGGCGCCCTTCTGAGCGCGCTGGCCGGCATCCCCGTCCGCATCGGCTACGCGACGCCGGAAACACGGCCTTTCCTCACGACTGCCATCGACTACACGCCTGATCGTCACGCCGTCTCTCACAACCTGGCGCTGGTGGAAGCGCTGGCCCAGACTGCTGGCCGGGTTGTTCCCAACATTGAGCGTCGGCTTCGGTTCGATCTGACACCGGGCGAGCGGGCCTTCGCCCGGCAGTTCCTGGCGCATCACGGGATCGGGTCGAATGAGATCGTCGTCGGGCTGCATCCGGGCGCCGGCGATCCGAGCAAACTGTGGCCGGCCAGGCGCTGGGCAGCCGTAGCGGACCGTTTGGCGGAGGCGCTGGGCGCGCGCATCGTCATCACCGGTTCGCCGGCTGAGCGGGACCTGGCAGGAACTATCGCGGGTTACATGCGCACGATGCCGCTCATCGCCGCCGGCGAAACTACCTTGGGGCAGGCGGCCGCGTTGCTGAATCGCTGCCGGCTGGTCATCGGTGCGGACACCGGCCCCATGCACCTGGCTGTTGCCCTCGGTGTGCCGACGGTCCACCTGTACGGGCCGTTCGACCCGGCGCTCTTCGGCCCATGGGGCAGCCCCGAACGACACCGCATTGTCCGCGCGCCGTCGGGCCGCGTCTCGGACATCACCGAGGCCGATGTGTTAGCAGCCGTCAGCGCTACGCTCGAAGCCACAGCCGGCAAGTAAGAGCGGGGCAAGTCGGGTGCTATCGGTCTCAGTCCGGCTCGTGGCCGGCGTTGATGGTCAACTGGTCCAGGTCACGCACTGTGGCAAAGGGCACGTAGCCTTTCGCCTGGGATTTGGCATAGGCGTCGTCCACGTGCGCCGGCGTGGTGGCGTAGTCCACGGTCAACACCAGCTTGCCGGCGTTCTTGAACACGTCCAGGTAACCTTCCAGTTCAGTGGTCACAGCCGGCGGCGTCATCACGTCGTCAGCATCGTAGCCGTAGTAGATGTCTTCCTGGCCGATGCCGTCCGTGCTGTCCAGATAGGCGGGGATCAGGGTCGCCAACTCGGGCGCGTTCTGCGGAAAGATGTAGAAATCGGGGTCGCGACCACGGGCGTGAGCACGGATTGCGGCCACGAAGTCGGCCATTTCCTGGACGGCGGTGGCGCGCCCTTGATCAGCGTAGTACTCGTAGGCGTCGATGATGTCCAGGTATGCGCCGTCGAAGCTGGCGTCTAGCAACTGGTCAATGTACTCGAAGACGATGGCCTGCCAGGCCGGGTCCCAGTAGTGTACTTTGAAGTTGCCGGACCAGTCAGGGTTTTCGGCGTCCAGCCAAGCCGGATTGCCTGGCGTCCAGCCGTTTTGCCAGTAGAAACGGTAGTCCTCGGCCTCGCCGATGCTTATGTACGCCAGCACGATCTTCTCACCCCCAGAAGAGTGCTTGAGGGCGTTGATCTGCGCAGCCGTAAACTCGCCGGCCTCGCTCCCATCGGATGAATAGTCCATCACCACCAGGTCGTAGGCGCTGTTGCCGATAGCAGACAGGTTAAGATTCTCAAGCTGATAGAGGAAGTCGTTTACAGTCGACAGACTGGGAGGCGCGCCGGCCCCCTCGCAGCGCTCGCCCCAGTGGCCGGCTACCTGCATCACATCCAGGACGTCCACTTTCCCATCGCCGTTTCGATCGGCGTA
>JBHHTZ010000820.1:0-2074 GCA_046753605.1 Anaerolineae bacterium | reverse complement strand
ATTGATACGCATAACGGTCTCGTTGGGGATCCTTGTCCGCAAACGAGCGCATAGCTCAGCCGATCGTTTGTCAAGATACAACAACGCTGGCCGGAGCGGTCGTCCGTCACTGTCAACTGGCAAAGCTGCAGAGCCCTGTGAAGATAGCCCAATTCCAATCACGTCCCCAGGTCGCAGCTCAGCAGCGGAGAGGGCAGCCCGGATGGCCCGACAGGTGGCTTCCCACCATGTCTCAGCATCCTGCTCGGCCCATCCAGGGTGTGGGGAGAGTACCGGGTACTCGCTGACGCCGGATGCGAGGATGCGTCCGCTGGGGTCGAAGAGCACGGCCTTACACCCTGATGTACCCAGATCGATACCAAGAAGCGCAGTCATGCTACACCTCTATCTTTCGCCTTAAACCCAATCACCTTCATCCCCCTACAGTTTCGGGGGTAGCGCGGCACTCCAATGTTGTGGTATGGTCAGGTTGGTCAACCACCGTACCACAACGAAAGGAGTGCCTGATGAACAGTGTACACGTATCACGGCGATTGATGCAAGCGTTCACGGCGATTGGACTGAAGGCGAGTAAGCCGCAGCGGCGCAATCTGGCCATGCTGTGCTACGCCCTGGCCGTGAGTCCCAATTGTCATCTCGCCACGTTAGCCTTGAACTTGCCGATCCAGGCCCAACGCGACAGCTTGGTGCAGCGGCTATACCGTTTGCTAATCAACGAACACCTCCATCCCTGGCGCTGTTATCAGCCGCTCGTGCGACACCTGTTCGCTCACTGGACCGGTCGAGAGGTGAGTCTCATCCTGGACCGCACCGACATCGAAGATCGATGGAGCATTTTGGTGCTAGGCGCCGCCTATCGCAAACGCGTGCTGCCCATTGCCTGGGAGGTCTTACCTTTCGGCGGCACCAGCGCCGCGCGACAGATGGCCTTGCTGAAGCAGGTACAACCGGCGCTGCCTCCCCTGAGAAAGGTGCGCGTTCACCTGTATGCCGACAGCGAATTCCGCGCCGTATCCGTCCAACAAATGGCGCAGGGTTATGGTTGGCACTGGCATATCGGCTTGAAAAGCGATATGCTGTTTCACCCAGGCGACGGCCATTGGCGGCCGCTACGCTCCATCACACCGCCATCAGGCGAGTGGTACCCCGTACCAGACGTGATCCTGACTCGAGACCACGCCTTCGGTCCGGTAAACCTGATGGCTTACCAACCGCCCGATGCGACAGACACGCCGCGTTACTGGAGTCTGGATCAGCCGGTGAATAAGCACGCTTGGCGGCGGGGCCGGAAACGCTTCTGGGTTGAGCCCACGTTCCGCGACTGGAAAAGCTATGGCTTCGACCTGGAATGCACCCAGATCGATGATCCCCAGCGGCTGGATGTGCTGATGTTGGGCATCGCCACTACCACCGTGTGGCTCATCCATGTCGGCGATTGGCTGACGCGGCATGGTCGCCGTCACTGGCTGGAAGCCGAGCACAGAAACGACTATAGCATCTTCCGGCTGGGGCGCGATCACCTTCAACGGACGCGGACCATCGACTGCACAGTGCCCATCGGCTTCACGGTCTCCCATGCCACCTGATGGCGGCTGACGCTTGCGGACCCTCTCCGAGAGTGGCGACCGGTTCACCGGGCCGGCCATGGCTGCATAAGCCGTGGAGCCCCGACCCGCTGACCTGATCACAGCCCTCACGGGATGGGAATTTACCCAGGCGCAGCGACGGTGGTTCCCGCTAGGCTGGCTGCCCGTGGATTCAGCATGCGCCCCGTCCGTGGGTCGGCTGCATAAGCCGGCTCCTTGACCAGCGGGCGTGACGTAGCGTCTGGGGCACGCGTTGTCTTCGCCTCGATGAGAATGACCGGCAAATCGCCTGGGATGTGCTTGTTAAGGCTCGTTTTCACGTGTCTATGGCACCCCCTGCCTTTTGTTCACTGAAGGGGGATGAAGGACAGTACCTTTCCCCTGCTGGTGCCGTTGACCGCGCCGCAGGCAGAAGGGCATGACCTGGTGGGGGCACTGGCCCTGGGGCCGCGGCTGGCCGGCCTGGGCTATAGCCACGACGACCGGGC
>JBHHTZ010000819.1:0-2076 GCA_046753605.1 Anaerolineae bacterium | reverse complement strand
CCGCGGATGGTGCGTTTGGCCTTGTTGAGGGAGCGCAGCCAGTTCTCGAAGTTGGCTAGGCGCTTATCCCACCGGGCACGGGGGGTGTCTTCGGTGGCTTCGTCTGTGGCTGATTCGGCGAACAGGGAGAGTTGTTGGGTCATTGGGTTTCTTCCTCCGGTGGTGCGGTTGAAGACAGGAGGATTATACTCGAACAGATGGTCGGGTGCAATTGGGGCTGGCGAGGGTGTTTGGCGGGGTGTCTTGGCCGGCCAGCTATTCGAGCGGCGTGTCTATCCTGTTCAGCCGAGGTTCAGTCACTGACTTGACAGCTCGTGGCCGGCGTGGTATCATCATTGTGGTTGTTCCTGCATCTCCCCCCGCAGGGACAATAGACGTGCCCGTGGTGGTCAGTATAGGTTGCCACGGGCGTCTTCTTTGGCCGGCCTGGGGCTGGCGTGGTATCAGCATTCGCGCACAGCCGCATCCTCCTGCCTTAGCAGGACAGTCATTTGTTTTACCTCTCCGCCTGGGCTATAATGGACAGGGACGGGATTGCCCACCCGCATGCCCCCTCTGGGGGATAGGGCTTCTCCAGGAACGTGAATGATCGGCAGGAGCAATGCAATGACTCTTGATGACATTCTTCAAGATATCTACGCCCTCGAAGATGAAATGCGCGCCTACGAGCGCAAGTACGGCGTACTTTCGGAGACCTTTTACGAGTCCTACGTGAATGGCGAAGAACCCCCGGACGAGGCGTGGGTACGAGATTGGACCGCCTGGGCCAGTGCCTACAAAGTCTGGCTGCGTCGGCGCGAGCAGTATCAGGCCGCCGTCCGATCACTGCAGGCTCAGACCAAAACGATTGCTGAGATGATCGAAAAGACTGCTCGTCGTGAACCCATTCCAATCCCTGGGTGAGTACGAAACCTTTGTCTACACCCTGTCACAGCAGTTTCCGAGCGTTCTGCGCTCAACGTTGACCCTCATCCGGCGCGGCCGGCTGTTTGCCGAATTGACGGGCGAACTCTCGTTCGCCGGCGGGCATCGCCTGGTCGTGTACGAACGCCTGACCTGGGATACTGTCCCCTTGGTCATTGAAGGTTACAGCTACGAAGCATGGTACGACAGCGAGAAACTGTACTGGTATGATTCGCAGCCTCACCCGACCGATCCGACACTGGCCAGCACTGATCCCCACCACAAACATGTCTCGCCCGACATCCAGCACCATCGCATTCCTGCCCCCGAGCTGAGTTTTGCGACTCCCAACCTCCCCTTCTTGATCCACGAGATCGAGATAGCACTACTCCAGGATTGAGTCTTACAACAACCGCTGTGCTGCCTCGGCGCATCGAGCGATGAACTCGGTGTAGCTCTCGACGCTCTCGCGCCCGGAGGGGAGGTCCTGCTTCTTGAACTTACGGTCGTGGGCGCGGACAAACGGACCTCGCCGTCTCCGCCGGCGCCGGCGTTTCTTGTCAGTCATCGCCGGCAGTCGTGCCTGCATCCCCGTGCCGGGGCAGGCAGGCATCGGTATCGGCCATCGCCATCGCCGCTGCCTCGGCCAGGGCCTTGATCACGTCGCTGATCTCGTAGGCGTAGACTGCGATGCCCTCAGGGCATTCCTCGTCGATCTCCGCCGCCCGACTGCGCAGCACCAGGAGGGGCTGCTGGCCGGCTGGGGCCGGGTAGAGGTCTATGGTCAGGTCCTCAGTTGCCTGGATCGTTTTCATGGGTTGCCTCCGCAGCCGGCCCGGTCAGGCTGGCCGGCGGCATCGTGCTGGTCAGGATGGAGTTCCAGGTGAGATGGCCGGCGGTCACCGGTCGATCTCCTCGCCTAGCGCTCGGGCCAGCGCGGCCTTGGCGCGGTACCATATCTCATGGTCCCTGGGGCCGACGCTGCCCTGGGCGTCACCGCGTTTGATGAGGGCGTCGAGGGCGCCCAGGAGTTCGATGGTTGTGTGCCCCAGTTGTTCGTATTGTTTCCGAATCCTCTCAAGCTCTTGGAGGGTCTCGTCGTCATTGGTCATGGTAGCTGCTCCCTTGTCGATGCTGCCGGCGTCTTCGTTCATTCCCCTCTGTCACCGCTGC
>JBHHTZ010000818.1:0-2077 GCA_046753605.1 Anaerolineae bacterium | reverse complement strand
GATGGTGTGGCCGAGAACCCGGTGGACCCGGAGCGCGTCAGACGCTATGTGGATGCAGCCGGGGCCGCCTCCCGCCGGGAATAAGCACGCCTCAAACCACTTCACACGGATGGGAAAAAAACACGGATAGAATGCGATTCTCCTGTTGTTATCCGTGTTTTTTCCCATCCGTGTGAAGTGGTTTAAGGCGAAGCTTCGCTATGTGGTTGCCACGGATGACGAGGAACACGAGCGTCTTTCTATTTGCCTTGGAGACGTGCTATACTTACGACTATGACGCAAGATCACATCCGCAACTTCTGCATCATCGCGCACATCGACCACGGCAAGTCCACCCTGGCAGATCGCCTGCTGGAGCAGACCGGCACCATCAGCGAGCGGGACATGATGGATCAGGCCCTGGATCAGATGGACCTGGAGCGGGAGAAGGGCGTCACCATCAAGGCATCGGCGGTCCGAATGGCGTACACGGCGGCCGACGGACAGGAGTATGAGCTGAATCTGATCGACACACCCGGTCATGTCGACTTCAGCTACGAGGTGAGCCGATCTCTGGCGGCGTGTGAGGGGGCGGTGTTGGTAGTGGACGGCTCCCAGGGCATCGAGGCTCAGACGCTGGCGAACCTGTACATGGCGCTGGAGCACGATCTGGAGATCATCCCGGTCATCAACAAGATCGACCTGCCGGCGGCTCACCCCGACGAGGTGGCCCAGGAGATCGAGGACTTGCTGGGCGTGCCGGCGGAGGACATGCTGCGCGTGTCGGCCAAGGAGGGCATCAACACCGATCAGGTGCTGGAAGCGGTTGTTCGGCAAGTCCCGTCGCCGGCCGGCCACGGCGATGCACCCCTGCGCGCCCTGATCTTCGATTCCCACTACGATTCGTACAAGGGCGTCGTGGCCTACGTGCGGGTGATGGATGGAAGCATCGATTCGCGGCATGATCTGCTGTTCATGGCCAGCCAGACCCAGTTTGAGCCGCTGGAACTGGGCATCTTCGGGCCGGATATGAAGCCGGTGCAGCGGCTGGAGGCCGGCGAGGTCGGCTACGTCGCCACCGGCCTCAAAAGCGTGCGCGACGTGGCGGTGGGGGACACCCTCACGGCAGCCGACAGGCCGGCTGTGGAGCCGCTGCCGGGGTATCGGCCGGCCAAGCCTATGGTGTTCGCCGGCATCTATCCCGTGGACAACGATGACTACTACGATCTGCGGGATGCCCTGGAGAAACTGCGGCTGAATGACGCCTCCCTGGTGTACGAACCGGAGACCTCCGTGGCGCTGGCCTACGGCTTCCGATGCGGCTTCCTGGGACTGTTTCACATGGAGATCATCCAGGAACGCCTGGAGCGCGAATATGACCTCAACCTGCTGGCCACAGCCCCCAACGTCGAATACCACGTCCTCACCAGAACTGGCGACGTGGTCGAGGTAGACAACCCGGCCGATTTACCCGATCCGAACGACATCGACGAGATCATGGAGCCGTGGATGCACGTCCAAATCTGGACCCCCGACACCTACATCGGCCCGATCATGGAGATGGTTACGGACCGGCGTGGCGAGTTCAAGAACATGGAGTACCTGGATCAGTCGCGGGTGATGCTGTCGTACGACATGCCCCTGGCCGAGCTGATCATGGATTTCTACGATCAGTTGAAGTCGAAGACGCGCGGATACGCCTCGCTGGACTATCAGTATGCCGACTACCGGGCCGGCGACCTGGTCAAGCTGGAGCTGTTGATCAACGGCGAGCCGGTGGACGCGCTGTCCCTGATCGTTCATCGAGACAAAGCGTACCGGGTGGGCGATGCGCTGACCCGCAAACTGAAGCAGGTTGTGCCCCGTCAGTTGTTCGCGGTCCCAATCCAGGCGGCTACCGGCAGCCGGATCATCGCGCGCCAGACGGTGAAGGCGCTGCGCAAGGACGTGATTGCCAAATGCTACGGCGGCGATGTGACGCGCAAGCGGAAGTTGCTGGAGAAGCAGAAGGCCGGCAAGCGACGCATGAAGCAGCTCGGGAGTGTGGAGATCCCGCAAGAGGCGTTCATGGCGGTGTTGAGTTTGAGTGAGGAGTAGG
>JBHHTZ010000817.1:0-2079 GCA_046753605.1 Anaerolineae bacterium | reverse complement strand
TCAATCTCGAAGACCCCATTCCCCGTCACCGCCAATTTGCCGGCCTGGGTGGCCTGGCCCAGGATCAGCCACGGCAGCAACTCGTCCCACACGCGGGAGCGATAGGTGGCCGTGCCGACGATGCCACTCAGCCACTGCTTGCGACGCTGCCGGCCCGACCAACTGGAGACCTCGATCCAGCGGGTGTGATCCTCAATCAGCCGGACACGGTCGGCCAGACCGTGCAGATGGTCGATCTCTTCCTGGGGCCGGCGCGCCTCGCCCGCAAACTGCTGCCGCAGTTGATCGATGCGCTCCAGCAGCCGGCGGAAGAAGACGCCGAAATCAGCCGTTTTCACCAGGCCCTCGTCGTAGACCAGGCGGGTGGGCGAGAGGAATCGCAACCGCAGTTGCGTTCCGTCACCGAGTGCGGCACGCAGTCGATCTGCGGCGGCCAGAACGTGCTCCCAACCGATGGCCACATCGGGCACGTGGACCATCGTATCGCCCGGGCGCAGCACCGGCTCGATGCGTCCGGTGAGGGGGTTGCCGGCCCAGATGGCATCCAGCGCGAAGCTCCCCCGCCCTGGCCCGACGCCAACGCGCCCCATCTCCTGCACGGCCAGCACGAAGTAGGGCAGGAACTGAAATCCCTGACCGAAGAGGGTGAGGGCGAAGGAGAAGCGTTCGCCTGGTTCAACCACATCTCCGATGCCGCGTGGCGGCACGATGGTGTAGGCGCGGCGCACCTGCCCCGGATCGGTCTCGGCCGCCAGCAGCCAGCAGACGGGGCACACGGCGGCGTGCTCGGGTGACGGTCGGTCGCGCCGGCCGGTCTCCGGGCAGATGGCACGGCGCATGACGGAGGCCAGGGCGTCTCGCAGGCGCTGGCCGGCGTTGTGCGGCCCCAGCCTGATGGGCTCGCCGGCGACGCAGTCGAAGCGCAGATGTGTGAGGGTCAGGTTGGTTGTCATGTTGTTCATCCTTTCTGTTATCCACGGTGGATCGAAGAACACGGATCGTCAGGATGTTCGGATTGTCGCATTCATGCTTGTTTGTCCTGGACACCAGGCCGATGTATAATCTGTGGTACACAGAGTTGAGTCCAATCATACTGAGGTGAGGGACATGGCTAAGATCACTTTGAGCAACCTCCTGGATGATCTACGTGCAGCCGATCAGACGCTCCGTAAGTTTGAACAGCGCTATTGGGTCAGTTCGGATGTCTTTTACGAGCTGTATTCCCAAGGTCTGCTCGATTATGGCGAGAATATGGAGGATTTCGCTGAATGGTCTGGCTTTTATAAGATCAAACAGCATCGCGAGAAGCTCCTACGCGAATTTTCCGAACAACGTGTAGCCAAGTTGCGTGCCACGAATGGAGATGGCTTCGTGGAACTGGTACCTGAAGAGCCAGTCATCGAAGTGACTCAATAGGTCATCAGAGGGATGCCTTTCCCATCACGCGATGAGTACGAGCGCCTGCTCTACACTCTTCCACAGCGCTATCCTGGGATCGTATCCTCGACTGTCCACCTCTACACCACGAGTCGCAGCACGGCCATCGTCCGAGGCAGCGTCCACTTTCGTAGTGGGCTGGAACTACGCATACACGAGATTGTGGACTTTGTCGCCGGCTGCATCAGCGACTACAGCTACACGGTCTTACGTGGTGAAGAACGCATCCGCTGGTACGATCCGCAGCCTCACCCCGACAATCCCGATCTGGCCGAAACCTTCCCTCACCACTTCCACGCACCTCCCAACATCAAGCGCAACCGCAAGCCGGCAGCCGGCATCAGCTTCACGGAGCCGAACCTCCTCACCCTCATCGCCGACTGTGTCGCTCTGGGCACCGGACTGGCTGGCGAGCCGCCGGCTGAGGGTGACCAAGGACCCTCATAGATTCGATCCATCCTCCAACGGATCGTTGACGGGCAGGCTCCGCCGGTGCTGGCACCTGTCAGCCGTAAGCTGCTGGCCGACAGTCGTTAGCCGGCAGGAACCGCATGGCATTTCTCGTGTGTTGGCGCAACGGATGCACAGCGGATAAGCGACTGAAGACCATCGGCCAGCAAATGCATCCCAGATTTGTAGGTC
>JBHHTZ010000816.1:0-2079 GCA_046753605.1 Anaerolineae bacterium | reverse complement strand
CCTCACTTCGACCGCTGTCCACGCTGCCGATCAGTGTGTCGGTCTCTCCGTCGATGACAGCGATGCCGGCGGTCATGATGCCCATGACGTAGACACGGTTGCGCGTTTCATCCACGGCCACGTCGAAGATCTTCAGGTGATTGTCCATCTGCGCCGACCAGCCGTGCAGCGCGTTCAGAGATACAGTACCCGACTTCGTCGGCGCCATGATTGTTGGTGTGCTGGTTGGCGTCGCCGTGACGGTCGGCGTGGCTGTCGGTGTAGGTGTTGGGGCGCTGGCAGCGTGGGCCCGGTCGGCCATCTCGTGGACTGCCGCCGCGAAGTAGGTCTCTTCCAGGCTATCGGGGAAGGCGTAGGAGCCGGCATCCGTCCAATCCGCCGGCGCAGTATTCGCTGCGTTGTCGGGCAGGTCGGTGCGGCTGCTCAGGCTGGGGTCCGCCTCCACCACGTAGTCGCGGGCCGGATTAATCTTGACCCAGGCGCCGTTCCCGTCCCAGCCGTCAAACGCCTGGTGTATGTGGGGGTGGTCTGACGCGGTCTGGACGTGATCGACCAGGCTGGTCAGGGCCATGCCCTGTAGGTCAGGGATGTTGGCCAGCGCAGCCGGGTACTGCTGCACGGCCTCCCGCAGGTCCCAGAAGGCGTTGGCCTGTGGCGGCGTGCCAATATCCGCCGGCCAGCTACCGCCGAAGATGTTCTGATCGGCCAGAGCTTGGGTCACAGGGCGAGAGTAGAACTCTTTGACGCCATCCGTGAAGGTGGACAGCGGGAAGTCCTCGGTCAACTCCAGCGCCCCGTTCAGATTCAGGTCCGGTGTCCGGCAGCCGGTGTGCGGATCGAGCGCGGTGGTGTAGTGGCCGTCGCCCGTGCCGTCGAAGAAGACGGGGTGCAGCGGGTCGCCGGCGTCGTACGCAAGCTGGCTGTAGTCCACGTCCAGGGTCAGCGGGCCGTAGCTCAGATAGCGCGGGTTGACGGCCGGCAGGCTCTGGCGATGACCGGGCGCGCAATCCAGGTTCACACGCCCCAGGTCCACGGTGGCGATCTGGCTGGAGACAGGCGATTCCCACTGAATGATGTAGCGCAGGTGGCCGGCCAACTCGCTGCCGTGTTCGCCGGCAACGGCCACGATGATGTTGCCACCATTTGAGCCACCCAGCAGGCCGATGTTGTCGTGCAGGACCGGCACGGGTACGACATCGTCGATGGTGTGGCCGGCGTCGTCGGTCAACTCGCCGGCGGCGTAGCGGATGACGTCCCGCAGGGCGGCGATGCTGTCCGCGCCGCGATAGTCATAGGCGCCGTCGCTGCTGCGGCCGACCCTGGGATCGGAACCGCCGGGGAAAAGGAAGACGATGCGGATCACATCGTCCGCCTGTTGCAACGCCGGGCGGAGGGTGCCGGCGTCGGTGCCGCCAGGCACGTAGACGACGACCGGCGCGCCTTCGGGGTAGCGGGTGTCGCCGGCTGATGCTGGCGCGAAGATGCGCAGGGCGAGCGTGCCGCCGGGCGTGCCGGTGCTGGCCGAGGGCAGGTCCACGTCGGTGGTGACGGGTGTTGCGGCCGGCGGGACGGATGCGACTGCGGGTGCGCCGGCGCACGCCAGTCCGAAGAGCACCGCGCAAGCCAGCAGCGCAAGGCTAAGTGTGACAGTTGTATTGTGGTTCATGTGTTGCCCCCTCTCGATATGTTGACCTTAGAACTTAGTAACCGGTTGATCGCAACTCAGGATAAAGTCGGTGTGTTAGTCAAGCGTGATGATGTTGTAATGGAAGTGTAAAACGTGCTGCGTGGTACGTCGTTGACCTATGATCACAGACGTGGTACGATTGTGGGAGGAATCGTGGCGATCGCAAATCGCAGCGGCGACGAATGAATTCGCCGCTGATACGGAAAGTGCGTTAGAAATGCACTATCGCGCTGCTCAGGCAACGCACGGAGGCATTGCAATGAACTACCGAAAACTTGGAAGAACGGGCCTGGAAGTTTCGGAGATTGGGTTTGGCGCTTGGGGCATAGGCAGGGGCATGTGGATCGGTGCTGAGGATGATGAGTCGCTACACGCCCTAACCCGTGCTATCG
>JBHHTZ010000815.1:0-2084 GCA_046753605.1 Anaerolineae bacterium | reverse complement strand
GGAATGACCCTCTCAACTGGCGCCGGCTGTACCATGACCGTGCCGGCGCAACATGGTTTCGATGCGCCAAACGTACTCGCTTTCAGGCACAATCCCGGCCAGACTGCCCTCAAGAAGCGGTGCGGCAGAGGTGGGTGGACGGCCTGTGGCCGTGTAGTAGAAATAGACGACCGGAATCGATGGGAATCCAAAACGGCGATGTATCCTTGGATTCACCGCGGGGTCCCATTCCACCCGATAGAATTTGACAAGACCGGAATACGGCCCCGAGGCATATCTATTGGCAAGGGACACAACATGCTGGGCCACTCTGTCGCAGGGCCGGCACCAAGTTGCCCAGAAGTCAACCACGATAACCTTATTGCGGTCGTAGAAGATGTTCCAGAAGTTCGCCTCGGTTAGTGGTCGAACCCGTGGAGCGGTTCTGAAAATCTCTTCAGCCCTACGGAGTCGACCTGTCCACGGTGTAGTCCCCTGATCCTCGTCACTTTTCTGGATAAGTGGTGGGGCTGAGCATCCGATTGTCGGGGCCGCGGTAGGCGCAGTCTGCTGCATGACATGCGTTAGTTCGTGCGCCAGCAATTTCCGCCCCTCTGCGGTACCGGGCCTATACCGCCTAGCCCCAAACACAACGTGACGTCCTACGGTGTAGGCATGCGCATGAAGCGCGTGTGCCGTCTCAGCTGCCAAGGCGTCAGTGTGAATTCGCACCTGGCTGAACTCGTGGTCGAAGCGCGACTCAAAAAAGGCACGCTCCGACTCCGACAGGGGCCGGCCTCTGCCCCACAGACCGCTGATCTGGCTTGCCAGAGTCGGGGTGACTGGCGGGATCTGTCCAGGTATCTCCTTGGGTTGGAGGATTTCCTCTTCCTCGTCTTTCTCCGCTATTGGCTGTCTGCGCAACTCGTCCTCGCACGCCAAGCAGGTCCGTTGAATGGGGATACCTTGTTCCCTCGACGGCGTTTGCTGGGGCGGGCGTCGCTCCGGAATACACATCACCGTCTCCGCCACCCGGTCCGCCTCCTGCTCGTATTTGTCGCTCGGCTTGTTGACAGTTAGCTTGGCCTGCACCCGAGCCGGGCAGGTGTGACAGGCCCCGCCGAAGGGGCAGCGACTCGGGAACACAGGGCACGACTGGGCCAACCGCTGCACAGCTTGGTTACCCAGCACCCGCTGCTGACTCAGGAGGGGATTTTTAGCATAGGTTGGTCGCGGCATCGTCCGGTCAGGTTTTGCGGCGCTGACCAGATGACTGCTCTGAGATCGATTCGATCGTTGTGCAAACTCGGGCATGGTTCTACTCGGGTGATCTGAGTCCATCTCAATACCTGCACCCAGGTATGTGCAGGTATCACAATACTGAATGCCCTCTACTCCTCAGTGTAACCTTCCATCGCTTTTGGCTATGGGGGTGCCGTTGGAACATGTGGCCGCAGAGGAGGAGGCGGTAGGGCCACCCGCGCACTACGCGCGAATCGGGCATACGATTCTGCATTATTGACCGGACTGGCTCCTGGGTAGCCGGCGCCAGGGTACACGTCACCACAAGCTCCAGCCGCGTGTGCGGCCTCATGCACGAGAATCAGGGACCGTTGTGTGGCGCTAACTTGGAAGAAAGGCGGGCATAACCGGGTAAGTTCAGCAGTTGAAGGGCAGTAACTGCATGCTTGGAAATTGCCAGGGTGAGGCTGGTCGCAATGGCGACAGGGATCTGATCCCGCCGTATTGCAGCGATAGATCCGGGTCCCTCTAGTTAGCCTCCTGATGATTCCGTCAAAGCGATTCCTTATCGTGGTGAGGTTAGCACCAGTGGGCGCAGAGAAATGATGATTCAATGCCGTCCGGACTAATATCGGCACATGGAGACCGGTTCGCACTCTTTCCACCTGCTGGCGAGCCGTTCGCGCCCAGGTCAGGGCCACACTGTGCGCACCAATCACTTCCTGTCTCGGATTCCTGGGTGGAGCAACACCGGTGGTAGCGGCATTACAACCGGCCGGTTGTAATTGGATCAGAGGGCTGGTTGCATGGCGAGATTGCGCCGATCCACGCTGCTGTACCACGTGCGTCAGTTCGTGCGCCAG
>JBHHTZ010000814.1:0-2085 GCA_046753605.1 Anaerolineae bacterium | reverse complement strand
ACCAGATCTTCGGCCTCACCGACGCCTTCATGCTCGGCGCCAAACCCGGCATCGTCATGTGGATCCTCATGGGCCTCATCACCGGCCTGTACCTCAACCTGGCGCCGGCGCACCTCCGGTCCGGGGAACCTGACCCAGCCTGAATCCACCGCAAGGCTACCAGGCGCCGGGGAGCATGGGGGGATAAGTCGCCTGATCGACCTGGCTGTGCTATAATGTGGTGCAGAAAGCCGGCCCGTTTCCGGTTGGCCGGCGGCATCGAAACCAGGTGCCATCTCCTACAACACCATCAGGCAGGACTTGGGCATGGCGGAATTGCGCACCATAGTGTGGACGGAGTACATGAGGTACAGGGCAAGGTTGCGCGGGTTTGACCTTGCTAAAATCGAGGACATTGTACGATATTCGACTGAACGGTACTTCGATACAGCAACGGGCCGGTTAGTCGCTGTTGGACGGCATGACAACACGCTAGTGTTAATACCGTATGAGGCAGACCAAGACACAATCACTCCGACTACCATCCACGCAACAACGCGTCAGCAGATCAACTTCCGACTTAGAACGGGGAGGTACACCCATCATGCCTGAAGAAGGCAAGAGCCAGATGGCATATTTTGTGAAAGACGACGTATTACACCTGGCCATTTCAGATGAACCAGAAGCCAGGAGCATTGAACTCATCCCGAACGTCACGGTGGAGCTGAATGACAAGGGAGAACTGATCGGCATCGAAATCCTGAATGCGAGCACCTTTGTGCGGGATGTCATTCTCGAGTCGGTACAAGGAAAGATGCTGCAGTTGTCTGAGGCACAGGTGGCTTGAACACCGTGAGCCCAGTTCGCCCCTCTGCGCTGCGGAAAGCCGCAGGAGGTCGCGCTTGCAGGGGGCCGGCTAGCCCGCGTTGGCTCCAATGCGGGCTACGTGGCGGTTCTTGAGATTCAATTCCTGGGGCAGACAACGCTCTGGTATGAGAAAGGCCAATTGCCAGACCTGTGGGCGGCCTTCATCCGCACCACCTGGCGCGTCTACACCTGGTCGCCGGACGAAGGGACCCGCCGCCGGCCTCTTGGCCCACCAGATCTTCGGCCTCACCGACGCCTTCATGCTCGGCGCCAAACCCGGCATCGTCATGTGGATCCTCATGGGCCTCATCACCGGCCTGTACCTCAACCTGGCGCCGGCGCACCTCGGGGCCGGAGAGCCTGACCCATCCTGAATCTGCTGCAAAACCACAGAGACATTGGGGAGCATGGAGGGGCAACTCGCTTCATCGACCTGGCTGTGCTATAATGTTATTCAGACCTACAGAAACGATTGTAATCCCCAGCAGGCAAACGGCCCAAGGAGTGAGACTCATGACTTTTGATGTGATATTGCTTAAGCAAGCGGATAATGGGTACGCTGCTCGTCCGGTACTGTGGCCTGACTCGGTGGCACATGGGACGACCGAGCAAGAGGCCCTGGACCGCGTTCGTGTGCTGATCCGTGGCTTGCTCAGCCGGACACAATTCGTGCAGGTTGAGGTAGATGTACCGGAGCATCAAGTTAGCAATCCCTGGCTGGCCAAGGCCGGCATGTTCACGGATGACCCGACCTGGGACGATTTTCTGAAAGCGATGGCTGACTACCGCCGGCAACTGGATGAGGAGCAAGCACCAGAGTTGGCATGAGTTTACACATCCTCGATACAGATCATGTGACCTTGCACCAACACGACCATCCACAGGTGGTGGCCAGGACCCAGACTTGTGCCCCAGACGAACTGGCGATCACGGTGGTCACCGTCGAAGAGCAGATGCGTGGCCGGCTGGCGCGGATAGGGCGTTCAGGGGTGGATTTGACTGTAGCTTATGATCAACTGCGTGCGACGGCTGACTACTTCTGCGACTTGATCATTTTGCCCTTCAATGCGGAGGCACAACAACGGTTTCAGCAACTGCGTGCGCAGAAAATTCGCATCGGAACACTCGATTTGCGGATTGCTGCCATTGTCCTGAGCCAAGGCGCCATTCTCATCACTCGGAATCGGCGTGACTTTGAGCGAGTGCCAGGGCTAAGACTTGAGGATTGGAGTCGATGAC
>JBHHTZ010000813.1:0-2090 GCA_046753605.1 Anaerolineae bacterium | reverse complement strand
CCATCCTGGGGCTATGGTGACATGGGGACGCGCTTCCAGGTCTTCCACGAACGGGGCACGGCCCGTAACCTCTTCGAGAAATTGGCCGACGCAGCCCAGGTACACAAGCTGACAGGGATCTGTCCTACGGTGGCCATTCACATTCCGTGGGACAAGGTGGACGATTACGCTGCTGCTCAACAGTATGCTGAATCCCTGGGCATCGCCATTGGCGCAGTCAACCCCAACTACTTCCAGGAGCCGGAATACCGCCTGGGGAGTATATGCCACCCGGACCCGGCTGTGCGCCGGCAGGCGCTGGACCACACCCTGGAGTGCATCGAAATCGCCAAAACCGCCGGCTCGAAAGTGCTCAGCCTGTGGTTCGCCGATGGCACCAACTACCCGGGCCAGGACAGCATCCGGGGGCGCAAGCACCGCATGGAGGAGTGGCTGGCCAAAGTCTACCAGGCCCTGCCGGCCGACATGCGCATGTTGGTGGAGTACAAGTTCTTCGAGCCGGCCTTCTACCACACCGACATCGCCGACTGGGGCATAGCCTACACCCTGTGCCTGGGGCTGGGACCCCGCGCCCAGGTGCTGGTAGACACCGGTCACCATGCCCAGGGCACCAATATCGAACACATCGTAGCGTTTCTGATCGACCAGGGCAAACTCGGCGGCTTCCACTTCAACAACCGTAAGTACGCCGACGACGACGTGATGACGGGTTCCATCAACCCTTACGAAATCTTCCTCATCTACAACGAGTTGGTGGACGGCGCTCGCGACCCCGCAACGGCTGACACGGTGGCCAACGTGGCCTACATGGTGGACCAAAGCCACAACATCGAGCCCAAAATCGAAGCCATGATCCAGACCATCATCAATATCCAGACAGCCTACGCCAAGGCGCTGCTGGTCAATCGTCAGGCCCTGGCCGAAGCCCAGCAAAACCTGGACGTGTTGGGGGCCAACCGCACCCTCAACGAGGCCTATGCCACGGACGTGCGCCCCCTGTTGGCTGTCGTCCGGGAGGAGATGGGCTGTCCGCCCGACCCCATCGCCGCCTACAAAGCCCGCGGCTACTACGAGCGCATTCAGGCGGAACGAGGGTGAACGGCGTACCCAACACACAACACCGCAGTACGCAATACGCAATACGCAGTACGACGAGGGAGGACAGCAACGTGACCCCACGCACCGTCACTTTAGACATCGGCCTCAGCGGAGCATTCATCACCCGGCGCTGGGAGGATCCGGATAACTGGATACGCCTGACCAAGGAACTGGGATACCCCTACCACGAGTTCTGCGGCGACGTCCTGGACCCTTTCTTCATGGGAGATAAAGACTATCAGTTGCAAACAGCTCAGGCGGTAAGAGAGGCGGCCGAGAAATACGGGGTCAAAGTCAGTGCATTCTACACCGGCATGGCTACCCATCGCTTCCACGGCCTCTCTCATTCCGATCCTGCTGTGCGGGCGCGCATGCGCGCATGGATGATCGAGGCCATGGATTTGGCCCTGGCCATGGGAACAGATCGCCTGGGCGGGCACTGGGATGCTTTCTCCGTCGAAGTGATGGAGGATGAGGCCCGCTGTGCTGAGGCGTTCGACCGAATCTGCAACGAATTTCGAGAACTATCTCGCATCGCCGCCGGCAAGGGCCTGGCAGCCCTGTATGACGAGCAGATGTACATCCCCAGTGAAGTCCCGTGGACCATTGACCAGGCCCACGACTTCATGGCGCGCGTGAACCGCGACAATCGGGATGGCGTGCCGGTCTACCTCACCGTGGACACGGGACATGCTGCCGGCATGCACTACGGCGCTGCAGGTCGCGACCTGAACTACCGGGCCTGGTTACGCGAATTCGCCGCTGTCTCTGAGAACATCCATCTGCAACAAACGACGCCGGACGCCAGCGCCCACTGGCCCTTTACGCAGAAGTTCAACGCCATGGGACACGTACAGATGGAGGAAGTGCTGGCCGCCATCGAGGACTCCCATCGCCGGTTTCGAGACAACCCACTGGCCGAGTTCATGACCCCGGTGTCAAGAAGCTACCTGGTGCTGGAGGTCATCCCTGGGTCTACCAAGACCGAGGCA
>JBHHTZ010000812.1:0-2090 GCA_046753605.1 Anaerolineae bacterium | reverse complement strand
ATCGTCCACCGGGCCGTATTCGCGGATAAGCGTGAAGGTCGGACTGATGATCGGTTCCTCCACGCCCAGGCCCTGCCCCAATCCCTGGGCAAAGGTTGTCTTGCCGGCCCCCAGTCGTCCGGTCAGACAGATGGTCTCACCACCCCGCAGGAGGGATGCCAACCGCGCGGCCAGCCGGCGGGTCTGTTCCGGGCTGTGACTGATGATGTCGAGCGTATGTGGAGACAGGATAGGACTCACGACAGTCCTCCAGCTTGAAAAACGAGTCACAAAGCTTGTGGCTTGCATCGATGAGCGATGTCAGCGTACAATTCGTGCAACTGTGCTTGAATATCGTTGAGCATTCGTTGCCTGGATGTTCAGCCTGAATCGAACCTGCTGAACCCGTTTCGCGTTGTATGGATAGATGTACTGCCTGACTCGCAATTATACATGGGATGAAACGTCGGGACAAGAGTGGTGATTGTTGCAGTGATATGAGAGGGTCGCCTAATGCAAGTGCTGGTCTTATCAGATATTCATGCTAATCTGGCGGCGCTGGATCGGGTGTTGGAGGCAGCGGGCGCCTTCGACACGATCTGGTGCCTGGGGGACATCGTGGGCTACGGACCGGAACCCAATACCTGTGTGGACCGAATGCGGGAACTGAAGCCGGAACACTGGTTGGCCGGCAACCATGATTGGGCGGCGCTGGGAAGATTGGAAACCTCGGACTTCAACTCCATGGCCCGAGTGGCAGCCCTGTGGACACGTCAGAAACTCACACCGGCCAATATGGCCCTGCTGAAGACACTACCTTCCCATGTGAAGGCTTCAGAACAGTTCACGCTGGCCCATGGCAGTCCCCGCCGGCCCATCTGGGAGTACGTGCTGAACACTCGGGCAGCGGCCGCCAACTTTGCCCACTTCGACACGCCCTACTGCCTGGTTGGGCACACCCACGTTCCAGCGATCTACCGGCAAAACAGCCATCGAATCGTCGTGCCGGCCTTTACCCTTGGAGAGCCGGTCCAACTGGGGAGTGAACGCCAGATCATCAATCCGGGCGGGGTAGGCCAGCCGCGCGATGGTGATCCCCGCTCAAGCTATCTCATCCTCGACACCGAGGCGTTGACAGTCACTTATCACCGCGTCGCGTATCCCGTCCAGGAAACGCAGGCGAAAATGAGCGAGGCCGGCCTGCCCTCCCGCCTGATCTCGCGGCTGAACTACGGGTGGTAGTCAGTGATCAGTGATCAGTAACCAGTGATCAGTAATCAGTCGTCAGAACAAAACGACTGATTACTGATGACTGATCACTGGTTACTGATCACTGGTTACGGCGGCCCGCTCGGGCCGGTTTCCTTGGCTTTGCTCAATACCTGTCTTACAATCTTCTCAATCTGATCCTGTTGTTGTTGCTGTCTTTTCCGTTGGGCTTCCTCACGCGCGGCCCTCAGCCGTTCGATGATGATGTTCTGGACCTCGCGGGGTCGGGGGATGCTGTCGAAAGTGAACTCACCCATCTTGCCGGCGGTCTCCAGTCGAGTGTTGCCGTAGTCCAGAAGCTTGGCGAGGAAAGAGGGCTGAGTGTAGCTCACATCCTGGATCACGCCCAGTCTTGCCTCCCGACGGGACTCGGACGTGAACGGTCGCTTCTCGATGTCCAGGACGTGCGTATCCGTCAGAATGTACAGGTCATTGTGCCAATCAATAGCGATCCAGGCAATCCGGACAATCAGTACCAACAAGAAGAACGCGATGGCGATCGGGATGGCTGCATCCGGGATCGACACCACCGGCGCTAGCAACTCTGAGAAGGAGATGATAGATCCGAGAACAAGAAGTATCAGAGCTGCCAAGAGAGGTCTGAGCATCTTGGTCAGCAATACGAACCAATGCTTTCGCCAGACGTAGACCTCTCCGACTCTGGGATAGACTGGATAGAGCATTTGGGTGAACATCTCCAGTGGTCGCGCGATTCGCATTTGACTGACCTGCCACTCCTTTGCTTCTTGCATGCTCATCACAGGAAGACCTGCCTCTTTGAATATCCTGCGCTGGATAGTTCGGGGCCTGGGGACAGCTTCAAATTTGATCTGGCCAGTTGT
>JBHHTZ010000811.1:0-2102 GCA_046753605.1 Anaerolineae bacterium | reverse complement strand
GCCGGTCTGCTGTTCTATGTGTCGTACTGGCTGCACAGCAAATCGAGTCTGCGAGCCTGGCAAGCGTACATCGACGCGCGCACGACGAAGGCACTGGCGCGGGGGAGCATGGTCAGCCTGGCCCTCCTTTCGTTCCTGGCTGTCTTCCGCGAAGGGGCGGAGACGACGGTGTTCTACCTGGGCATGGCCTCCTCCATTGCTTTGAAGGACCTGGCCCTGGGGCTGGGCATGGGGACAGCCGTGCTGGTCATGTTGGCACTGCTGATACTCAAGGCCGGCCTGAGAATTCCGATGCGTCCCTTCTTCTGGGTTGCCAGCCTGCTGGTCTACTACCTGGGCTTCAAGTTCGTGGGAACCGGGATTCACGCTCTGCAGGTGGGGGGTGTCTTGCCGGCTTCACCCGTGGCCTTCTTGCGGGCCATTCCCTTCATCGGGCTATATCCCACGTGGGAAGTGGTCGCGCCACAGGTGCTGCTGCTTCTGGTCGCACTGGGCGTGGTCTTCTACGTGCGTGCGCAGGACCGCCGCGCTTCCGCGACGGTAACGGCGCGGTGATGTGCTCAAGGAGCCTTGCTTGACCCCTCTCAACTCGTCATGGTACAATGATCCTGGAAGGGTGAAGCGGGAGCTCGGTGTGAGAGAGCGAGGTGCAGTAGGATGAGCGCAGTCGCTGTTGCGAGTCCACCAGAGGCAAAAAAGGCATTGCTTACCGCAGAGGATCTCTGGCACATGCCGCGAGATGGCCGGCGGTACGAACTGGTGAAAGGGGGGCTGGTCGAGATGACACCGGTAGGACGCAGGCATGGATCTATTGCCCGGCGGCTAGGTGCGGTGCTTGGTGACTTCACGGACGCTCACCAGTTGGGTGAGACTATGGTCGAGACCGGGTTCTGCCTGGAGTGCCGGCCGGACACCGTGCGTGCCCCGGACGTCTCGTTCCTATCCAACGACCGGATGCCGCCTGAGGATCACGAAGGCTTTGTGCCAGGCGCGCCTGATCTGGCCGTTGAAGTCATCTCCCCCAGTGAACGGGATGTTGATGTCCATGTCAAGGTGATGGACTATCTGGCCCACGACACCCGGCTGGTGTGGGTGGTGAGGCCGACCCAGCGGACAGTAACCGTCTACCGGCCCGACGGCACAGCTCGAGTGCTGCGGGAAACAGACACCCTGGAGGGGGAAGACGTGGTGCCGGGCTTCGAGTTGCCGCTGAAGAAGCTGTTCGACTGAAGCTCCCTCGCGCCGATTATCTCCTGCGTTTCTCAACCCTCGCCACCCCACGATCAGACTCACACGAAACTTGAAGTGCGACTAAGAGCCATCGCCATTCCCGCTGAACATGGCAGTTGGGGATTCCTGCTGGAACCCATCTTTCTGGGATTGCTCGTTGCACCGTCTCTGGCCGGCATTTACCTGTCTTTAGCGGTCGTGGCCGTGCTCTTCACCCGCCAGCCCATGCGGATCGCATGGGTAGATCGCCGGCGCGGGAAGCGGTACGACCGTACCGCGATGGCCGAGCGCTTCACCCTGCTCTACGGCGCTATCGCCTTGCTGGGAGTGGGCGCATCTATCCAGGCCGCCGGCCTGATCCCGTTGCTGCCACTCTTGCTCGCCAGCCCGCTCCTCCTCGTGTTTCTGATCCACGATGTCCAGCGTCAAAGTCGTGCCTGGCCGGCGGAGTTGGCCGGCCCGGTCGCTTTGGCGGCTGTGGCAACCAGCGTTGCCGTTGCCGGAGGCTGGGACCTCGCGCCTGCGCTGGTGCTCTGGGTAGTTCTGGCGGCACGCGCAATCCCTGCCGTTCTATACGTTCGAGCGCGCCTGCGCCTTGGGCGGGGTGCGGAGGCTAACGTTGCCCTGGCACTGGCCGCGCACGTTGGCGGCCTGGCTCTCGTGGTCGGTTTGGTGTGGGTGGGGCTGCTGCCAGCGTTGGCTGTGGTGCCGTTTGTGGTGCTGCTGGCGCGGGCCGTGTGGCTCCTTTCGCCGTCCGCGCCTTCGATCAGCACTCGGGCGCTCGGCTTCTCAGAACTTGGCCTGGGCGCTTTGACGGTGGTGATGGTGGCGGCCGGCTACGCATTTGGGCTGTAGTGCATTGCGAGGCCGGC
>JBHHTZ010000810.1:0-2103 GCA_046753605.1 Anaerolineae bacterium | reverse complement strand
TAGCCCAGCATTCCCAGCGCCCGCGCCCGTCCAGCGTCATCTGAGGCCAGGTCGGCCATGGCCCGGTAGAGGGGCACCTGCACCTCCCTCAATGCCAGGGTGCGGTCGGGCGCGGGCAGGCGTCGGTCCAATTCATTCAGGAAGGTCCACAGGGATCGAGCTGTCGCCGGACCTTCGCCTTCCTCTGGCGGGACGAAGAGGTAGGCCATGTGGTCGGTGGCTGTGCTGATCCAGGCGTGGACATCATCGGCGGAGACCGTGTGGGGATGCACCCCAATCCGCTGCAAGACGGTCAGCAGACGCCACGCCTGGTCGGCCGCCGCCTCGGGGTCGGCCACCACGTCGGCGCGGGCCGGCAGGGCGCGGGGGAGCAGGTCGGGCTTCTTCGTGAGCCGGCCCTCCACCACATAGTCCGCCAGCGGGTCCGGCTCGATGGGCGACAGGTCGCACGTCTCATCAGGGCACAGCGCCGTGGCAATGGCGACCTGGCCTGGCGCGTCCAGCGGGAGGGGGAAACCTTCGCCCAGGTACGCCAGCACGTCCCCGCGCCGGGGGAAGGGCCGGCCCAGTGTGACCAGTACGTGCACTTCCTCCATGAAGTCCAGGGCCGCCGGCTCATACACGCGGGGCAGGCGATGTGCCCGCAGGCGACGCCGCCACAGGTCCCGTTCCCGCGCCCAGGTCCGTTCCAGGATCTCCCTCTCGTCGGCCGTGTTCTCCAACTGCTCACCGGCCAGGGTCAGCAGCGCCAGCAGGAGGACGAACAGGGGCCGCTCGGGCAGGGGATGGGGCGTCGGGAGCTCCCGCGCCTCCGCCGGCGCTGCCACCTGCCGGAGGCGGTGCAGCGCGTCGCGGAAGAGGGCGGCGCGGTCCACCTGGGCCAGGGCGGGCACGGGGAGCGGCGCTTTCTCCACCGCCTCCAGGGCCAGGAGCTCCAGCAGTCCCACGTACGAGGGATCGGAGGCGCTGTGCATCACATCCTGAAACCACGGCGGCTCGGCTCGCTCCAGGAGGATCAACGCGAAGGGGTGGACGCGATGGCGGCGTTGCGCCATGGCCCGCAGCAGGGCCTCCACCTCCGTCGAGCGGGTGTCGGCGTAGTCCAGAATCAGCAGGGTGGGTTGGTCCGCGTCCGGGAAGTAGTGGGCGTTCTCCTCCGTCACTGCGGCGTCGGCCAGGAAGCGGGCAATCCAGCCTTCGTCGTGCAGGGCGTCGCCGGTCTCGATGAGCAGCCGGGTCTTGCCGGCGCCGCCCGGCCCTACGTACAGGCGCAGGCCCAGCCGGCAACCCTGTTCCTGCTCCGCCAGGCCGCGCGCCCAACGCAGGAGATCCGCCAGCGTCTCGCGGTGCCGCCGTCCGCCGTAGGGCACGACGCAGTATCCGGCACTCAGCATCTCGGGGCGGAGGCCGCGACGAGCGTCCCAGGTCTGCACGGGCCAGCGCGCGTTGCGCCAGGCGCGCGTCCGCTCCGCTGCCAGGAGCTCGCGCACACCCTGCTCCAGGCCGGCGGTCCGCTCCAGCAACTCTCGCAGCGCCGGCACGCCCACGTGGCTCAGCGCGTCGCGGTGATCCAGGAGGACGCGGTAGTATTCCGCTACCAGCCGGCGCACCAGGGCTTCGGTATCCGCCTCCAGGAGGCGCATGCGATCCGCGGCCTGCTTCAGGGTGCGGCCGGCGGCCTGGGTGGCGTCCAGCCCGGCTTCCGTGACCAGTTCGTTGGCCGGCAGGCCGTGGTCGGCCAGGATGGCGAAGGTCTCCAGCAGGGCAGCCTCGACGGTGCTGTCGGAATGGCGAGCGCCCTCCTGTGCCAGGAAGGTCTTGAAGTCCCCCGCCATGTCTTGCACGATCTGGCGGACCTCGTCGGGCAGGTCGCGGGGAGCCTGGGCCAACTCCTGGTAGAACGTGCCAACGCTCTTCAGGAGCGGGCCAACGCGGGGGATAACGCCGGCGGCTTGGATAAGCGCAGCCAGGCCGGCTCGTTTCAGGGCCTGGCCGTGGTATCGGTTCGCTGCGGGCATGGTTGTAACCTCGGACTCGAGACGGGAAGCAACCCTTGCGAAGGTTTCACATCACCCTGCCAGGTGGAGCGTTCTCGGCTGAAAA
>JBHHTZ010000809.1:0-2105 GCA_046753605.1 Anaerolineae bacterium | reverse complement strand
CTCCGTGTACTCCCGAATCTGCTCCTGTGAGCTGAGAATCATTTTGCCGCCTCCCTATGTATGCGCCGCATTTCGGCAGTTGAAACTGCACCAACCCTTCGACTGAGCTCAGGACAGGCCCCCGGCCCCCTCTCCCAACCCTTCGACCCGGCTCAGGGCAGGCCCTGGGCGAGGGGGAGATTCGGCCCCCCTCCCCCAGATTTTGGGGGAGGGGCTGGGGGTGGGGGCCAGCGCCGGCTTATCGGCTTCACCGCACGGTTACAGGTCCGCTACACTCTGCGTTCGTGTCCCTTCCAGAACCGCTCGCGAATCTTCTTCTTGTCCACCTTCCCCAGATTCGTCAGCGGGATCGCCTCCCAGAATTCCACCGACTTCGGTGCCGCCACACTTCCCTTGCGCTCCTTCACGAACTCGATGAGTTCCTCTTCCGTGGCGGTGGCACCCTCGTGCAGCACGACGATGGCTTTCACGGCTTCGCCCCATTTCTCGTGCGGCACCCCGACAACCGCCGCCCCCTTCACCGCCGGATGCTCAAACAGCACATCTTCGACCTCGCGCGGATAGACATTGAAGCCGCCGCTCACGATCATATCCTTCGACCGATCCACGATGTACAGGAACCCCTCTTCGTCCTGCCGCGCCAGGTCGCCGGTGTACAGCCAGCCATCTTTGATCGTCTCAGCCGTCTTCTCCGGGTCCTTGAAGTAGCCGTCCATCACGTTGATGGAGCGAGAGATGATCTCCCCTACCTCGCCTGTGGGGACATCATTGCCATCTTGATCCACCAGCCGAACCTGGGTGGTGAGGGTGGGCCGGCCACACGAGCTCAGCACCTCCCGCTCCCGCACCGGATCATCGACCACATGCGCCTCCCTGGGGAGGACGCTGATCATCATCGGGGCTTCGGTCTGCCCGTAGAACTGGGTGAAGATGGGACCGAAGTGCTCGATGGCCTGCTTCAGCCGCTCCGGCGCGATGGGCGCCGCGCCGTAGTGGATGTTGCGCAGGCTGCTGGTGTCGTACTTCGCCAGGTCCGGGTAGTCCAGGAGCACGTAGATCATAGTCGGCACCATCAGCGTGCCGGTGATGCGCTCTTTTTCCACCTGTTCGAGGAATGCCTGGGGCGAGAAGCCGTCCATGATCAGGCAGGTCCCGTGCCGCAGCATGATGGGCAGCAGGTAGACGCCGGCAGCGTGGGTCAGCGGCGTCATGTAGGCGAACACCTCGTCCGGCTCGATGCCCGTCTCCAGCAGTTCCAGCAGGACAGAGTTCACCCAGGCGCGGTGGGACAGCATCACGCCTTTGGGCCGGCCTGTGGTCCCGCCGGTGTAGTACAAGCCACACAGATCATCAGGGGTGACTTCCACCGCCGCCGGCTCCGGCGGATGCTCCGCCAGAAGCGTCTGCAAGTGGTAATGCCCCTCCTCCACACGGGACGGGTCATCGCCGATGCAGATGAAGTGCTGGATCGTTTCCAGGTGTGGGATCATCTCCTGGACGCGCGCGGCCAGCTTCTCGTGGTACACCAGCGCCACCGCTTCCGAGTGGTTCATCATGTAGATGTGATCTCTGGAGTGCAGCAAGACGGCCAGCGGCACTCTGGCAACGCCGAGCCGGGCCAGGGCGTATTCGGCGAAGATGTACTCCGGGCAGTTGGCCATCAGGAAGGCAACTCGATCTCCCTTTCTCAGGCCGAGGCTGTGAAAGGCGTTGGCCAGCCGATACGCATTCTCCCGCATCTGGCCATAGGAAAAGGTCTTGTCGCCGTGCTTGATGGCGATCTGGTCGGGGAAGAAGGTGGCGCAGCGATCGTACAGCTCCCCTACGGTTGTGTAGTCCATGTCCGGCAGTCCTCGCTTCGTGGGTACAACAGGTCGCAGGCGGATCGGGGATACCAGAAAACTGAATCGGTGTTTCGTTTTCCACCGACATTATACCGGCCCCCCACCAGAAATCCTATACCCTGTTGGGTAGTCCTCGCCACGAGTTGTACTACTTGATTGGGTAGGATAACATAGCTCGGCTGTGCCATCAGGGCGACCGCACATTCTTGCTGGAAGTTGATGTGCGTGCTATCATTGTAATAGGAGCGCACCAGACTTAAT
>JBHHTZ010000808.1:0-2106 GCA_046753605.1 Anaerolineae bacterium | reverse complement strand
CGGGCGCTGCTGCGTAGCACGGGCACTTCATGCCCGTGCGGGCGCCGGCTGAGATGCACCGTGCATTACCCGATTAGTTTGTCAAAGTTCATTAGGGTCTAGGAGCAACATCTCATGCTAACAGAAGCCGTCCTCGGTGCAATTGTAGAAGCAGTCGTCGGCTACGCCCTGGAGCAGAGCGGGCTGGCCGACCACGTCCGGTCCACCCTGGGCTTCGACCCGGTGGAGCGAGCCTTTGCCACGGCGCTGGGGAATGCGTATAAAACGACACTCGATGAGTACCCCGACACGGCTGCCCGGCTCTTCGACGCGAGCTTCCTGCAGCACGAGGCCGTGCAGGTGCTGGCGCAGCTCCTCTGGCGACACGGCCGGCCCACCGGCGGGGAACTGGCCGCAGCCTGGGCGGACAGCCTGCCGCTCCAGGGGGATGCTCGCCAGGCCGGCCTGCGTGAGATCACCCCGGTGGCTGAGCGTTTCCTGACTCTGTTGGAAGCGGAGGCCAAGAAGCAACGGGACCTTCAACAGGCTTTCGACCGGCGCGCCTGGGAGCGAACAGCCGAGCACACCGCCGAAATGGCGAGAATCCTGCGCGAGCGCCTTCCCATGGAAGTGGCCGGCGCTCCCACCCCGCCCTCCGCCCCCCTGCGCACCCGGGTTCCCGATCCCCGCGCCGTCCGGCTGGTGGGCCGGGGGAACGAGCTGGCCTGGGCCTGTCGGCGCCTCAAAGCCGGCGACGTGGCCGCCATCGCCGGCGTGCGCGGCATCGGCGGCATCGGCAAGACGGAGCTGGCTATCGCCGCTGCCCAGGCGTTGGAGGCCGACTTCGAGGGGCGCGTCATCTGGCTGGACTGCGGCCCCAACGACGCCTACGCCATCCAGGGGCGTTTGGCCGCTGCGCTGGGCATTGAGCTGGAGAGTGGCGATCTGCGGGTGCGCGCCGACATCCTGGACCTGACCTTGCGCCAGCAGCCGCCCACCCTGGTGGTGCTGGACGACGTGCGCCGGCGCCACCTGGCCGACTTCGCCTGCATCACCCCGCCGTGCCCGCCCTGCGCCCTGCTCATCACCAGCCGGCGCTACGACCTGCCGCTGCCCTCCCAGGCGATCAACAACCTGGACGTGCTGTCCGCCCCGCAGTCCAGGGAGCTGCTGGCTACCCTGATCCCTGAAGGGTGGCTGGACGCGGAGCCGGAGGCCGCTGAAAGCATCACCGAGTTGCTGGAGCACATCCCGTTGGCCCTGACCCTGGCTGCCCGGCGCGCCCGGCGCATTGCCGGCCGCCGCGACGAGAGCGCCCGGCGCCCCCTGGCGACGCTGCTGGATGAGCTGCGGGAACGGCGCATCCAGGTCTTGAATCAGGGCGAGGATCCCACCCGGCCCGACCTGAGCGTGGTCGTCACTTTCAACGCCAGCTACGACGACCTGGAGCCGCCGGACCGGGCCCGCCTGCGCCGGCTGGGCGTCTTCGCCCGCAACCAGTTCGAGCTGCCGGCCCTGATGGCGGTGTGGGGCGACGACGAGACGGCCGCCCGGCAGGCGTTGGAGCGGCTGGTGAACGCCGGCCTGGTGGAGGAGCCGGCCCAGGACGTATGGTGGATGCACGACCTGCTGCGGGAATACGCCGCCGACCGCCTGGATAAAGCCGATCCCGACGAAGAACAGGCGGCCCGGTTGGCACACGCAGCGTACTGGATGCGCTACCTGGATGAGCTGGAGCTGTTGGGCGTTGAGGACTGGCGCGACCTGGCGGCGCACCGCCCGGAGGTGGAGCAGGCCGCCGGGTGGCTCCTGGCCGACTGGCAGGCCGCGCCCGAGCTGGCGGCCGCGCTGGCGGTCTTGGTCGCGGAACGATTCGAGTACTACGCCTTCGTTCAGTGGGAGGCCTGGGTGAAGGCCGGCCTGGCCGCGGCCCAGGCCGGCGGGCAACGGAACGCAGCCCGTCGCCTCCAGCGCAGCCTGGGAGCCTCCCTGTGGCAGCGGGGTGAGGTGGCCCGGGCGCAGGAGTTGTTGCAGGCCAGCCTGGCCACCGCCCGCGAACTGCTGGAGGCAGCCACCACGGAGGAGGAGGCAGAAGCCCCGCAGCGCGGGGTGGCGGTGACGCTGGGG
>JBHHTZ010000807.1:0-2108 GCA_046753605.1 Anaerolineae bacterium | reverse complement strand
ACAATCTGGTTTACGGGCATGAGCGGGGCCGGCAAGACCACACTGGCCCAGCGCGTGGTTGAGGAGTTGAAGGCACGGGGTATCACCCGGATTGAACTCTTGGACGGCGACGTGATTCGCACGAACCTGAGCAAGGGGTTGGGATTCTCGAAAGAGGATCGCGATACCAACATCCGGCGAATTGGCTGGGTGTGTGAGGTGCTGACGCGGAATGGTGTTGTTGCCGTCGCCAGCGCCATCTCGCCCTATCGCGACGTGCGCGACGAGGTCCGTCAGAAGGTTGGGCGCTTCGTGGAGGTGTATGTGAAATGCCCGGTTGAGGTGCTCGTCGAGCGGGACGTGAAGGGTCTCTACCAGAAGGCGCTGGCGGGCGATATTCGGAATTTCACAGGCATTTCCGATCCCTACGAAGAGCCACTCAACCCAGAAGTCGTGGTCGAAACTGACAGGGAATCTGTTGACGAGAGCCTGACCAGAATCCTGCTGAAGCTGGAAGAACTCGAATACATTCGAAACAGCAGATCCCAGAGAGTTAAAGGTTAACCTTCAACCTTCAACCTGCTAACCTGCAACCGTACAGGGGGTAACGATGCCCATTCGTTTCGGTACCGACGGCTGGCGGGCCGTCATCAGTGATGATTTCACGTTCGAGAACGTGCGCCATGTGTCCCAGGCCGTCGCCGATTGGCTGACAGAGGAGGTCGATAGGGGTGCCAGCTCCCCCGGTTCCTCAGTGGTGGTCGGCTTTGACACCCGCTTTCTGTCCGATCGGTACGCCATGGAGGTGGCGCGGGTGCTGGCCGGCAACGGCATCCGCGTGTACCTCACCCAGGCCGACTGCCCCACGCCGGCCCTCAGCTTCGCCGTGCGTGATCTGGAAGCGGATTTCGGGATGATGCTGACGGCCAGCCACAACCCGCCGCGCTACAACGGCATCAAGCTGAAGGCTGCCTTTGGTGGATCGGCGCTGCCGGCCACCACGAAGCAGATCGAGACGCGGCTCCATGCCAACTTGAAGAGCAAGCGAACGCCCCGCGCGCCGGACTTTGAGGAAGCTGTATCCGCCGGCCTGGTCCAGCACTTCGATCCGTTGCCGGCCTACCTGTCTCACATCGAATCCCTGGTCAACTTTGATCGCATCGCCGCCAACTGCCCGCGGGTGCTCATCGATCCGATGTACGGCGCGGGCCGAGGCTATGTCCGGTCGTTCCTGGATCCCATTGGCGGATGCGCTGACGAAATTCACGGCGACATGAACCCTGGGTTTGCCGGCATCTACCCTGAGCCAATTGGCCGAAATCTCGGAGAGTTGATCGCGGCTGTGCGAGCCGGCGGCTACGACCTGGGGTTGGCCACGGACGGCGACGCGGACCGCATCGGAGCGGTGGACGCCACGGGGAAATTCATCACGCCACATCTCATCTACGCGCTGGTCTTGCGCCATCTGGTCGATGATCGGGGGTGGAGCGGATCTGTTGTGAAGACCGTTTCCACCACCCAGCTTGTCAACCGATTGGCCGACCGGTACGGCCTGCGGTTGCACGAGACACCCGTGGGGTCCAACTATCTTTGCGAGTTGATCCTGTCGGATGACGTGTTGATCGCAGGGGAGGAGAGTGGGGGGATCACCATCAAGCACCATATTCCAGAGGGCGATGGCATCTTGATGGGGCTGCTACTGATCGAGATCATAGCCCACCATGGCCGGCCTCTCCACCAGATCGTTGCGGATCTGCTGGCAGACCTGGGGCCGGTGGCCTACGCGCGGGAGGACGTGCGAAGCCGGCAGTCCTTCTCCAAGCCGGAGTTGGTCGAGCGACTTATGGCGGATGCGCCGGCGGAGTTGGCCGGCCGGCCTGTCGCCCACATCAACAACACCGACGGCGTGAAGTACGTGCTGGCGGATGGGAGCTGGCTGCTCATTCGACCCTCGGGGACAGAGCCAGTGCTGCGAATCTACGCCGAGGCCACGGACGAGGCGGGGGTGAGGGCGCTTCTTCGCGCCGGCGCTGCGCTAGCGGGAGTCTCTTAGCACAAGAGTGTAGGGGGTCTGCTGAGGGGAGGCATTGCTACCGGAGACGATGTTCCGTTTCAACCGCCGGCAGCCG
>JBHHTZ010000806.1:0-2114 GCA_046753605.1 Anaerolineae bacterium | reverse complement strand
CTCGCAGCCCTGCTGCCAATCGTCGTAGCGATGTACTTCCTGAAGCTACGACGTGAGGACCGCCCGGTTTCCAGCATCTACCTGTGGCAGCGGCTCGTGCGCGACTACGAAGCGAACGCGCCGTGGCAGCGACTGCGGCGCAACCTGCTGCTCCTGCTGCAACTGCTATTCCTCATCGCCCTGATCCTGGCCCTGGCGCGGCCATTCCTGCCCACCGAGGGAGCCGCCGGCCAGAGCCTCATCCTCATCATCGATACCTCGGCCTCCATGTCCGCCACCGATGTGCAGCCCAGCCGGCTCGACGTCGCCAAGGCCAAAGCCAAAGACCTCGTCGCCAGTCTGCCCGACCGTGCCCGCATGACAGTGATCGCCGCCGGCCACACGCCACAGGTGCTGGTCTCCAGCGCCCAGGATCGCCGGCAGGTGCGGGGCGCCATCGACAGCCTGCGCATCGAGAACAGCAGCAGCGACCTGGCAACAGCTCTGAGCCTGGCCGGCGCCGTCGCCGCACGCCAGACCCAGGCCGAAATCGTTGTCCTTTCGGATGGGCGGGTTGACCTGAAGCCGACGGAAGTGCCGGCCGCGGTCCGCTATATCCCCATCGGCGAACGCGGAGACAATCAGGCGGTCAGCGCCCTCAGCCTGCAGGAGCTGGCGGCCGGCCAGGCCATCTCCCTCTTCGCCCAGGCGACCAACTACGGGCCGGCTCCCGTCACCCGTCGGCTGGACATCTACGTGGATGGCCGGCTCTTCGACGCCCGCAACATCACCATCCCTGCCGGCGACACCACCGAGATCGTGCAGGACGACCTGCCGGCCACCACGCAGCAAGTCGAGGTTCGACTCGAAGGAACAGACAGCCTGACCCTCGACGACCGTGCCTGGGCCGTCCACGCCACCGGCCAGCCGGCCCCTGTCCTCCTCGTCAGCGAGGGCAACCTCTTCCTGGAAACCGCCCTCACCCTGCTCCCCACCATCCAACTCACCACCATCACACCAGCCAACTACAATTCTCAATTGACAATTGACAATTCACAATTGACAATTGACAATTGGCAACTCGCCATCTTCGACCACACCGTCCCCCCCACCCTCCCCCCCACCAACGCCCTCTTCATCGCACCGCCGGCCCCCACCGCCTGGTTCACCCCCACCGGCACCCTTGACAATTCGCAATTGACAATTCACAATTCACAATTGACAATTGACAACGACCCCTTAATGCGTTACGTCGATTTGACCGGATTGCAAATCCTGGAAGCCCTGGCAATCCCACTGCCCGACTGGGCCCGCCCGCTCGTAACGACCGCTGACAACCGTCTATCCGAATGGCCCTTGCTCTTCGCCGGCGAGGTCGATGGCCGGCGCGTCGTCGTCCTGGCCTTCGACCTGCGCAACTCCGACCTGGTCTTGCGCCCCGCATTCCCACTCCTGATGTCCAATCTGATAGGATACCTGGCGCCAGGCGCGCGGGGTCTGGCGCCGGCCCAGATCCAGGCCGGCGAGCCGGTCGTGCTCAGCGTGCCGCCAGAAGTGGATGCGGTCTCGCTCACGTATCCTGATGGTCAAACCGCCCCCCTGGTCCCTGAACGAGGCCGGCTCACCTTTGCCGACACCAGCGAGATGGGCGTGTATCAGATCGCGCTGGCGGCCCAGAGTGAAACCATCGACCAGTCGGCATTCGCCGTCAACCTATTCTCGCCGGCCGAGTCGGCCATCGCGCCGCGCGCGACGCTCCCCATCGCCAGCACGGGTGTCGGACAGGCCAGCGAGACCGCCCGGACGCAGGGCCGGCGGGAACTGTGGCGTCCCCTGGCATTTGCCGCCCTCATTGTGCTCCTGATCGAGTGGCTGGTCTACCAGCGGGCCGGCCTCGCCCAACTCCGGCGCAAGAGATTAGAGATTAGAGATTGGAGATTGG
Organism: Anaerolineae bacterium; assembly: GCA_046753605.1. Classification (GTDB taxonomy): domain Bacteria; phylum Chloroflexota; class Anaerolineae; order Epilineales; family JAANWY01; genus JBHHTZ01. The sequence goes on along the minus strand of JBHHTZ010000806.1, from coordinate 193 downwards.
AGATTGGAGATTGGAGATCAGGGCAATGACCAAATCCGCCCACCACCCCACCGTCACATCTGAAAACCAATTCCGCATCCCGCATCCCGCGTCCCGCGTCCCGCATCCCGCATCCCGTATCCCGCATCCCGCATCCCACATCCCGTTTCTCGCTTTACTCGTTGTTATCAGTACTTTCCTGAACAGTTGCGGC
>JBHHTZ010000805.1:0-2115 GCA_046753605.1 Anaerolineae bacterium | reverse complement strand
CTGGGGCTTTCGCTGGCCCTGGCCGGCAGCCTGGTGCTGTTCATGCAGGCATCCACGCTGGTGCAGCCGTTTATCGGCTATCTGGCCGACCGGACCGGCTTGCGCTTTTTCGTAGTTTTCGCACCGGCCCTGACAGCAATCTTCATGAGTCTACTGGGTGTCGCTCCCAGCTACGTGGCGCTGATTCCCCTGCTGCTCTTCACCGGTCTCAGCACGGCCATGTTCCACGCACCCGCGCCGGCCATGGTGACGCGCATAAGCGGACAGGAGTGGGGCAAGGGGATGTCCTATTTCATGGCCGGCGGCGAACTTGGCCGCAGCATTGGACCGCTGTTCATCGTGATGGTCGTGGATCGCGTTGGCCTGGAGAATGCGTATCTGGCTGCCATTCCAGGCGTGCTCGCTTCGTTGGTGTTGTACCGGTTGGTCGGTTCAGAGGCTCCGCGCCTGGACACACGGCCGGCGTTGAGCCTGCGGGCAGCCTTGAGCGCTGAGAAGAGATCGCTGTTCTTGCTGATGGGTATTGCCCTCTTTCGGGCAATGTCCGTTTTCAGCTTCGTGACCTTCCTGCCGGTTTACCTCACGCGCACGGGTACGAGCCTGTTCTTCGCCGGCGCTGCGGTTTCCATCTTTGAGCTGGCCGGCGTCGTCGGGTCCTTGCTGGGCGGCACGTTATCCGATCGGCTGGGCCGGCGAGCGATCTTTCTGATCTCCCAGACGGTGACTGTCCCGGTGCTGTTCATGTTTCTCCACAGCGCCGGCCTGCTCACGCTGCCCTTGTTGCTGATCGGGGGATTGTTGGCGCTCTCAACTGGTCCGGTCGGACTGACGGTGGTCCAGGAACTGTTGACTGAGAATCGGAGCACAGCCACCGGCCTCTACATTTCGTTCAATATGATGGTCTCGGGCATTTCGGCCACGCTGTTCGGCGCGCTGGGGGACGCGGTCGGCCTGCCTTTCACGATGCACGTCATTGCGTTCATCCCCCTTTTGGCAGTACCTCTGACGCTGTTGCTGCCAGAGACACGAGGCCGAAGCCTTGCGGCCGACAGAGCGGAGGTTTAGGAAGGATCGCCGGGCAGCGAGTTCGATTTCCCTTCAGGGCACGTTTTCCATATAATATTCCAGGCGGGGTTGGCGAACGGCCTGGCAAACGGTCTTCGCGATGGAGATCTTGATCGCAACGAGGCGAAAGTCGGGGTGGTTTTGGATCAGATGGAGATGCGAGTCCTGGCGGAGAAGCTGGGACTGCGGTATGTGGCGTTGGTGCCGGTCGTGATCGCGGCGGCGGTGCTCTTGGGCTTCGTCGTGACACTGCGACTGCCGGATCTTGACGCCTTGCTGCCTGGGGGCGCCATCACCTCCCAGGCACTCATCGAGGTGATCTGGCTGCTGATCATGTGGTACGGGTTCATGGGTCGCCGTCAGCCGTATCGAGATCGTTATGGCGCGCGAGCGTACCAGCAGGCCGCGGTGAGGTTCTTCTTGCCGGCCGGCGTCCTAATGTTGGAGGGCATCGTTCGCCCCGCTTTTCTTTCCGGGCCGGCGGTGATTCCGCCCGCTATCGCAGATGCGCTGGGGCTGTTTGGTATGGTGCAGGGCACCCTGCTGGGTCTGCGAGCCATGACGAGCTTCGGTCTGGCGCGCGCAGCTTTGGTGTACAGCTACTTCCCGGAACAGGATCACCTGGTGCAGAGCCGGCTGTATGCGTACTTGCGCCACCCCCTGTACGCCATGATGGCCCATGTGTCTATCGGCCTGGCCTTGCTGAGCAACAATGCTCTGGCCCTGAGTTGTGCATTGATCTACTTCGTGAAACTGGTGATTTGGTCCTGGCTGGAAGAGAAAGAGCTGCTGCAGCGGTTCGGGCGCAGCTACCAGGCATATCGTCAGCAGACGCCGGCCTTCTTCCCACGCATTCAGGACCTGCCCGGCTTCTGGCGTACGCTGATCGGTGCGGCGCGCACATCGATCCGCTGAGAGGGAGGTGGTAATGGCCACAAGACTGGATGACTTCCGCGCCTACCGCGAGCGGATGAACGAGCGCATCATGGATGCCGATCATCTGGGCATCAAGCGGTTCTTCAACCTGGATACGGCAGCATACCGGGACGG
>JBHHTZ010000804.1:0-2132 GCA_046753605.1 Anaerolineae bacterium | reverse complement strand
ATGGTGGTGACCGCATGTGGAGGCACCCCGACCCCTCAGGTGGTCAAAGAGACGGTTGTGGTCCAAGGCACGCCCCAGGTGGTCGAGAAGGAAGTGACCAAGGTGGTTGAGAAAGTGGTGACGGCCACCCCGGAGCCTGCGCCGGCGGTGGAGCAGAAACTGAGAATCGCGCTTTCGCAACTGCCCGTAAACATTGACATGACCAGGAGTTCCAGCTTTGACATGATAATCGAGTCCCTGATCTACGATCCCCTTGTTCGAATCGGCGCGGATGGGAGCCCGGAGCCTAGCTCGGCCGTATCGTGGGAGCCGATTGATCCGACCACCTGGCAGTTCAAACTGCGGGAGGGCGTGAAGTTCCACAACGGTGAGAAATTCGACGCCGAAGCGGTCAAGTTCAGCCTGGATTGGTACCTTAATCCAGACGTCAGGATCGTATACAGCAGAAATCTCAGAGCGATCAAGGAGGTCCAGGTCGTTGACAAGTACACGGTAAACATCATCACGAACGGACCCTCCGCCACGCTGGTGGGGAATCTCGCGGCCGCTTGGATGCGCCCGCCCAAGTACTCCGCCGAGGTGGGCCTGGACGGGTTCGCCAAGGCACCCATTGGCAGCGGTCCCTTCAAGCTGGTGGAGTTCAAGCCGGACGAGCGCTTGATCCTGGAGCGGAACGAGGAGTACTGGGGCGGTGCGCCTCTACTCGAGACCGTGGAGTTCGTGGAGATGCCCGAGCAATCCACTCGAGCGGCTGCTCTGGAAGCCGGCGAGGTGGACATCGCCGCGGATATGCCGATAGATCAGGTGCAGAGGCTGCAAGACGCCGGTCTAGAGATAGAGAGCGTCACCGAGTCTGTGGTAATATGTGTTCTCCTGGTGAATCCCAAGCAAAGGGAGGAGTACCCGTTTCTGTCTGATAAGCGGGTTCGGCAGGCCCTCAATTACGCGGTGGACAAAGAGGAGCTGGTCAATGCGCTGACGGGAGGTTACGGGCGACCGGCTATGGGGCAGTACGTCGGTCCCGATGGCTTCGGCTACGACCCCGATTTCATCGCCTATGAGTATGATCCGGACAAAGCCAGGGAATTGCTGGCGGAAGCGGGCTATCCCGATGGCTTCAAATTCACGCTCCACTATCCGGTTGGGCGGTACGCCTTTGCCGATGAGATCTTCCAGGCATTACCCAGCTATTTGGCGCAAGTCGGGGTTGAGGTGGAGTTAGACCGTATGGAGAACGCTGCCTGGGAGGAGCGGTATCTGGCCAATGAACTCGGTACTACGGTTGTAGCTCCGAACTACATTCCAACCATGGATGTGGACCGGATACTGACATTCTACCATCCAAGCTTCCCAAGAAAGTGGGTGGAAGAAGACCCGAAAATGACTGCGCTCATAGATAAGGAGCGCAGCACGCTGGACCCGGTTGAACGGCTGAAGGTTCTTCACGAGGCGATTGCCTACGGGGCCGAGATGGCACCGGTCATCTGGCTGATGTTCCCGCCGAGCGTCTATGGGTATAGTCCAAGGGTACACGATGTTGGCTTCCGCTCTACCAAGCAATTCGACTTGAACACCGCCTACATCGAGTGAAGGGTGAACTGAGTCGGCCGAGCAGTTGAGTGCCGAACTGCCCTGGTTGTTGAGAAGCTGAATGCGGTGCTGCCTGCTGGCCGTGCGCTGGCCCGGTGGGCAGCACCGCACGGTGCGGATAGGTACGCTAATTCATACTAAACGTCACCAGCCCGGCTCAGGTGGTGATCGAGTAGTAGAAGTACTTAGACTGACGGAAATCTGCGACAAGAGCCATGGTTTGATTTGATAGGAGTATCTGATGCCTGACACGGCTTCCCGGTTACAGCCCCTTCAATCGTCGCCCGTCGTCAACGGTGCTGATAACACAGTCGTGGTCCGTGGTCGAGACCTGACAATAGATGACATTGCGCGTGTGGCACGTCGCAACGCCCCCGTGCGCATCACCGACGATGGTGCAATCCTGCAACGCTGCCATGCGTCGGCCAACTACATAGCGAACGCGGTCGAAGCCGGCCAGGCCATCTATGGCGTCACAACCGGCTTTGGCGGCATGGCCAGCAAGGTGATCACCGTCGAGAACGCGGCGGCGCTGCAGAACA
>JBHHTZ010000803.1:0-2137 GCA_046753605.1 Anaerolineae bacterium | reverse complement strand
TGTCGTGCTGCATATCGAGCAGGGCTTCGGGGTCGTCGGCGGAGTCGTGGCCGGCCATGATCACCACGTAGCGCATGGCAAAGCCGCCGGCCAGCACCAGGATTGAGGACACAATAGTGAACAGCCGGGAGAGTCGCCGGCCCAGTCCGTCGCTGGAGAAGTGCATCAACAGCGGTGTGATGAGCCCACCACCGACGAAGAATCGGGTTAGGCCAGCGTATTTCCCGTCCCACATGGGATCGCCGGTGTGGCCCAGGTGCTGTTTCAGCGCCAGCACCAGGCCCAGTTCAGACAACAGGGCCATTTTCTCGGTGCGCTTCAGTTTCTCCATCGTCGCCTCAGGCGTGTTCCTGCCAAAGGAGAGGATGAGCGAGATGGCGGCTACCGCTGTGGACAGCGCCGAGGTGAGGAACAGGGGACCCATGTATCGCCTGGCCTTTGACCACAGGGGGACGGCTGTCCCGCTCAGCAGCACGCCGGTGTAGCCGGCCAGGAAGAAGCCGAACAAGCTGCCCATGCCATCCATGAACCAGGCGGGTATGGCGGCCAGCAGGCCGGCCACTCTACCCACACCCAGCAGCCCATCGCGGGCCATCTGGACGCCGGCGGCCAGCCCGGTGAACGATCCGAAGCCGCTCAGAATCCACGACCCGACAGACATGGGGGAGCGAGTCTTGAAGATGCGCAGCATGTGGTGGAACCGGCGGCCCACACCCAGGTCGAGGATCAGCAGGATCGGGCTGGCGATGGCCCCCAGCAGGGCCAGATAACGCCCTGTGCGGACCACCGGCTCGTCCTCCTCGGTGCCGAAGCGGCTGGCGACCGCGGCTACGACGGAGCTCCCGCCGGCCACACCCCCTACAAAGAAGTAGACGATGATCTCCCACAGCCAGTGGGATTTCTTGATGACCGGCCGGCCGTAGTAGCCGGCCTGCTTCGGCAGACTGCGTCCGTACTTGGCCAGTTTTGGCTGGTAGGTGCTCAACTCAACCTCCTTACAATTTCTACTTAGGCTCCAGCCACGAATTTGATCGCCGAAGGTCTCCTGACCGAGGCGCCATGGGCTCGGTCAGAGACCTTCGCCCAACGTGGGATTCCTATTCCCTCCCAACAGGAACGCGATCACCGTCAATAGTCCGAGGAACAGGCCGGCCAGTACGCTCATGGCCGCCGACTCGGGAACGTTGTTCGACGGGACGATGGGGTTCGGCGGCAGGTTATAGACCTCTGGTCTGTCCAGCAGCAGAAAGAAGGCATTGAGCCCGCCGGCCACATCGTGGTCCGCGCCGTACAGGTAGGCATCACTGACGCCTATGTGGTGCAGGTACTCGACCCGTCTGTGGGCCCTCTCCCGCAGTTCCGTCAGCTCGCCGAAGACGATGGAGTCGGTGGGGCAGGACTTGGCGCAGGCCGGCTCCATCCCCCCTTGCAGCCGATCGTAGCACAGCGTGCACTTGTGGGCCTTGCCATCGGTGCTCAGGCTGAGTTCAATGACGCCGAAGGGGCAGGCCGGCACGCAGTAGCCGCACCCGTTGCAGATGTCCTGCTGCACGTAGACGGTGTCGAATTCGGTGCGGATGATGGCCCCGGTGGGGCAGGCGTTTATGCAGCCGGCATCCTGGCAGTGTTTGCAGACGTCGCTCATCATCAGCCAGCGGATGAGCGGGCCGTCGCCATTGAGGGCCGGCTTTTCCTGCTCGATGAAGGCCACGTGCCGCCAGGTGGTGGCCCCCAGCGCCCGGGTATTGTCGTAGCTCATCCCGGACAGCTCGATTTCCTCAGCCGGCAGCATGTTCCACTGCTTACACGCCACCTCGCACGCCTTACACCCGATGCAGATGGTGGTGTCGGTGAAGAAACCGTAGGACTTACCAGGTTCGATGCTGACGTTGGCGGTTTTTTGTGCTTCTTGTTGAATCATGAGTGACTCCGTGGATGGATATTGGATATTGGATATTGGATATTGGATATTGGACATGTATTAGCGAGCAACGATACCACGTTCGGCTACCGAAGTCATGATCTATGTGAAATCTCCAATGTCCAATCTCTAATAACCAATAACCAATATCCAATATCCACTACCGGCCCTTCCGAATGTTGCACGTGAACACCTTCCCCTCATGAATCCCCACGT
>JBHHTZ010000802.1:0-2140 GCA_046753605.1 Anaerolineae bacterium | reverse complement strand
ATGGACTACACACCACAAGAACTCATGGTCGTCTCGGCGGCGCGGGAGATTCACGATGGCGAGGTGGTCTTCGTGGGGATGCGGCTGCCGCTGCTGGCTTTTGGTCTGGCCAAAGAAACCCACGCGCCCAACGCCGTGGGGCTTTTTGAGAACGGTCTGGTCCGCGACCGGCCGTCGTCGGAATTGCTCTACACCATGTCCGATTCGCCGAATGTGGCCGGCGCGCTGTGGTGCACGCGCATGATCAACGTCATGGGCTTCCTGGCCCGAGGCGAGGTGGACCTGGGCTTCATCGGCGGGGCCGAAATCGACCGCTACGGCAACCTGAATACCTCGTATATCCCTTCGGCAGGCCCTTCGACAGGCTCAGGAGGGGCCTCAGGACGACGCGGCGGACCGGAGCACGTGCAGGTGAAGCTGCCGGGCAGCGGGGGAGCAGCCGACATTGCCTGCCTGGCGCGCCGGCTGATCATCATCATGGCCCACGAGAAGCGCCGCTTCGTCCCCCAGGTCGGCTACGTCACCTCGCCCGGCCACGGCGAGGGGCAGGGCTGGCGGGAGCGCGTGGGGGTGCCCGGGGGAGGGCCGGCGGCAGTCATCACCACCCTCGGCGTGCTGACGGCGGACCCGGACAACCGGGAGCTGATGCTCCACTCCTACCACCCCTTCACCACCTCCGAGGAGGTGCGAACGAATACCGGCTGGGACCTGCGGTTGTCACCAGACCTGCACAAGACCCCGCCACCGACGCCGGAGGAACTGGCCATCATCCGCCGCTATGACCCACAGGGGTTCTGGACACGGTGAAGGAGTTCCCCATGACCATCGACTACGCTATCATCGACATCCACACCCACATCAACCCGCTGCACATGCTGAACGAGGGGGCGGAAGGGCTGTTCCGCCGGCAGCATGGCGACTATTTCGACGAGTTGCGGGAGTTGGTTGCCAACCCCGACACGCTGCTCCGCATCATGGACCGCAACGGGGTCGAGAAGGTGGGGATGGTCAACTACGTCGCACCGGACGTCATCGGCTTCACGCCCGAGGCGAACGACTGGGCCGCCGCCTACGCGCGCCGCGCACCCGACCGGCTGATCCCCTTCGGCTCGGTCCACCCGCGCTACTGCGACCGCGACCTCGGCGACGAGGTGGATCGCCTGGTCGATCTGGGCATCCGCGCCCTGAAGGTCCACCCGCCCCATCAGTGGCTCTATCCCAACGCCTACCGCGACGGCGGTGGCCTGCCCGAACTGGCCCGCATTTACGCGCGCGCTGAGGCTCTGGGATTGCCGATCATGTTCCACACCGGCACCTCCGTCTTCCCGCTGGCCCGCAACAAGTACGGCCACCCCATGTATCTGGACGACATCCTGGTGGACTTTCCCGACCTGAAGATCATCATGGCTCACGGTGGCCGGCCTCTGTGGATGAAAGAATGCTTCTTCCTGCTGCGCCGCAGTTCCAACGTCTACATGGACATCTCCAGCATTCCTCCCCATCGGCTGGTGGATCACTACTTCCCCCGCCTGGAGGAGATCGCCGATCAGGTCTTGTTCGGCAGCGACTGGCCGGGACCGGGACCCAAAGATATGCGCACCAATATCGAGCGCTTTCTGGACTTGCCCCTGTCTGATGAGGCGAAGCGGAAGATATTGAGGGAGAATGCGTTGGAGTTGTTTGAATAGCTAGATAGCTGGATGGCTGAGTAGCTTCTAACTTGACATTGTTAGATTTGCCGTGCGTAGGCCCCCTCCCCCGGCCCCTCCCCCAACCCTTCGACAGGCTCAGGGCAGGCATCTGGGGGAGGGGAGCTAAGTTCCCCCCTCTCCCAGGGGTTGGGAGAGGGGGGCTAGGGGGGTGAGGGCCGGCCAGCAACGTAATCTAACAATGTCGAGCTAACCACCCAGCCATCCAGCTATCTAACCAATAGACATTATAAGGATTGGTAGTCCCCCTGTAGGGTGTTGATAGACATAAGTGACTCGAATTATCGCTATATCTTGTGATTACAGCCGCGTTTGCCCCACATATTGGGGTTCTGGAGCCTGTTCAAAGTCACCAACACTCAAGCGGAGGACTACCTAAGGATTGAACTAGACAAAACAAAGAAAGTGTGGTTAACTTGCCCAAAAGCCAT
>JBHHTZ010000801.1:0-2143 GCA_046753605.1 Anaerolineae bacterium | reverse complement strand
CGAGTACGGTATCAGGGATTCCTCACTCCGCTGGCGCTCCGTTCGGAATGACATGAGCGCGGCGGCGGCCCGATGAATTCTTGAAACTTCATCATGCCCGACCGCTCCGCCGGCAAGCAAGACAGCCATCGGGCACAATCTGCTCAACTTGACATAGAACTGCCAACAGTATCATTCATTGCTCGCTCGCCGAGGCCGGCCTGAGTAGTAACGAACGGCCTTACCATGAACAGCGAGCATGGTTCGTGATGGACGCGAATTCTACCACCACTTCGCATTCCTTGCCAACCCGCGAAACCGATAGATGGAGGTTTGCTGAGACCAACCATCTATGCTAGAATTCTGGTCAGCCAGGAGGGGTCGCATAGTCTGGTTGAGTGCGCGCGTCTCGAAAACGCGTAGGGTTAGCGCCCTCGAGGGTTCAAATCCCTCCCCCTCCGCCATAGCTCTCGGAGAGGTCGCATAGTCCGGTCTAGTGCGCGCGCCTGGAGAGCGCGTAGGGCGAAAGCCCTCGAGGGTTCGAATCCCTCCCTCTCCGCCTGATGCGCCGGCCCAGCACGCAATGTGTGAGGCCGGCGTTCTCGTTACCCGCTACACCCCGTACAGCTCGCGCACCGTGTTGTAAACCCAGCTCATCTGGTCGGCGGGGTAGTGCCGGGAGAGATAGCGCATCATATCCGGCAGGGACGTCGCGTGCGGATCCAGGCCCGATTCAGCCACCAGGTGGCGCAGCCACTCCTTGCGCTGCAACTCCATCACGTACTCCATCCACACCCGCCGGATGAGGTCCGTCTGGATTTCGATGAGCGGCCGGTCGAAGTCGGCCTCCAGCTCCGTCATCAGGTCCTCAACCTGGCCGGCGGCGAAATCATAGCCGTTCTCCCGCATCTTGTACAGCGCCTGCAGGATGATCTCTTTCGACAACGTCTGGCCCATCGCCCAATGGATCTCCTCGATGGATGCCGGCTTGCACTTGTAGTAGGTCGCCGTTCGGGGAGTGGAGATCATCAGGACGGCCCCCTCTTCGACGAAAGTGTCCTGGCCGGCGGCCTGATTGCGGCGTTCCATCTCCTCTTGCCAGGCCTGATACGCACGCCGGAGGCTGTCGCCATCAAGTTTCGCCACCTCAATCGACTCCACCATCGGCAAGTCGTACCGACGCGCAATGTCGGCCAGGATGCGGTAGCTAACAGGGCGCTTGTGCCGAATCGCCGTGTGCAGCGTCAGAGCGAGCGGCGTCTCGTACTTGATCAGATGCGGGTTGCGATAACCCCACAGCTCGAAGCAGAGAACGACGCTCTGCTCCCGCACCGCCCGCTCCAGGTTCGTCCGATCCGGCATGGCGTCGTCCAGCAAGGCCGGCCAGTCGCCCCAGCGGGAGGGCGTCAGCACCGGCTGGAGCCGTGTGCGCGGCACGACTTCTAGAACCTCGCCGGCCTCGTCTGTCAGCGGGTAGAAGATGATGCACGTGCCATCCAGCTTGACGTTGAACCGCGCATCGGTGGCGTTCTGCGGCGCCGGAATGACAATTCTGGCGCTGTCGCCGGCCCGTTGATAGGGATACGGAATCTTGGGCATGGCATAGATGAACTCCAGCCGCTCTGCGCCATTCACCTGCGTCACGGCCAGCATGCCCAACCGCTCCGACTCCTCGCGGCACAGCCAGCCGGCGACGCGGTTGCCGCCGGCGGTTGTGACGTCAAGTTCGTTCCAGTATTTCCGGTTGACAGCCGTAATCTGAGTGATCTGATCAAGAGTTGCGCTCATCGTTTTTTCACCAGCCTCAAGTGTATCAGAGCACGCCGCCCAGAGCAAATGGAGGGGCGGACCAGACAGACCCTAAAGGTTTCAGAAACCTTTAGGGTCTGATTCGACACCCAATTTGACATTCGCGGGCCGTTCCAGTACCATTGGGGCCGGCCGTGCTAGACGGGGCGCTAGCGGTGCCCTGTACCCGAAAACCGCTCATGCGGGGTCGAATTCCCCCTCGAGGTGGTGGGTCGCCGGGACTGTTCCGGCCAAGCGGTGTTGAAGGTTGGGTCCTGCGCGGCGGAAGCCCGTGAACCCCGTCAGGTCCGGGAGGAAGCAGCGGTAAGCGGTCCCTTCCGGGTGCCGCAGGAGTGCCTGATCGGAGCTGGCTAGT
>JBHHTZ010000800.1:0-2144 GCA_046753605.1 Anaerolineae bacterium | reverse complement strand
CCTCACCCCTTCCCAGGCAGAGCTATAACCGAATCTGGTGTTTGAGGGATTGAAAAAAAGCGGCGTATCTGGTTGATTTGTAGTTGCGAAACAAACAATCAACCTGAGGAGATACACCGCTATGCCTAAGAGTAACGTTGTTGAGTTTGCCGGTCGAGAGGTGATTGTCGACCCCATGACCGAGCTGCTGAGAAAAGGTGCGGGCGAGCTGATATACCAGGCAGTGGAGGCCGAATTGCAGGAACTGCTGGAGACCCATTGCGAGCGGCGCCAGGCCGACGGCAGGGCCGCGGTGGTGCGCAACGGCTATCTGCCCGAGCGCGAGATACAGACCGGCCTGGGACCGGTAACGGTGCGGATCCCGAAGGTGCGGTCGAAAGCCGGTGAGCCGGTGACCTTCCGCTCGGCGCTGGTGCCGCCGTATGTGAGGAAGACCCAGAGCCTGGAAGCGGCACTGCCGTGGCTGTATTTGAAGGGGATCTCGAGCGGCGAGATGGGGGCGGCGCTGGAGGTGCTGCTGGGGCCGAAGGCGAAGGGGCTGTCAGCGAGCACGGTATCGCGACTCAAGCAGAGCTGGGGGCAGGAATACCGGGGCTGGTGCGAGGAACGCCTGGACCAGGACGAATGGGTGTATGTGTGGGCGGACGGCATCTACAGCGGTCTGAGGGCGGAGCACACGAAGCTGTGTGCACTGGTGGTCATCGGGGTCAATGAGCGCGGGGAGAAGCGGTTTCTGGCGATTGAGGACGGTGTCAGGGAATCCACGCAGAGCTGGCGCGAGGTGTTGCTGAAATTGAAGGCGCGGGGGATGAACGAGAGATGGACCCCGGAGGTTGGACAGGGATCGGGGCCGGATAAGTGGAATCTTCTGTATTAAAATCCTCAAGAGAGAAGGAGCAGAAGATGACCCGAAGAAAGAGACGCAACCATTCCTCAGCCTTCAAGGCAAAGGTAGCACTGGCCGCGGTGAAAGGCGAACACACACTGGCGGAGTTGGCCGAGCAGTTCGACGTTCATCCCAATCAGATCCAGAACTGGAAGCAACGTCTGGTCGCCGGCGCCGAGGATGTATTCGGCGGTCACGCGGTCGCGGTCCAGCACAACGAAAAGGAGGTAGAGAAGCTCCACGCCAAGATCGGGCAGTTGGCGATGGAGAACGATTTTTTATCCAGAGTACTCGGACGCGACCGATGAACGAGCGCCGAGAGAAAGTTCACCAGGAGCACGAATTGCCGAAGACACGACGCTGCGAACTGCTCGACATGGCCCGTTCGAGTGCATACTACCGGCCGGAGCCGGTCAGCGAGAGAGACCTGGTACTGATGCGTCTGATCGATGAAATTCATCTGCGGCTGCCTTTTTACGGCAGCCGGCGTATGCGCGACGAGCTGGAAAAGCACGGCCAGGTGGTCAATCGCAAGCATATTCAGCGCCTGATGCGTCAGATGGGCCTCAGAGCGCTGTATCCACGACGGCGCACCAGCCAGCCGGGCCCGGGGCACAAGATCTATCCGTACCTGCTCAGGGGCCTGTCCATCGAGCGGGCGAATCAGGTTTGGTCCACCGATATCTGTTATATCCCGATGGCCAAGGGATTCATGTATCTGGTGGCCATCCTGGACTGGTACTCTCGCCGGGTGTTGTCCTGGCGGGTCTCGAACACCTTGGATACGGACTTCTGTGTCGAGGCGCTGGAAGAAGCCCTGCAGCGATACGGTGCACCGGAAATCTTCAACACTGACCAAGGGTCCCAGTTCACCTCGGATGCATTTACCGGCGTACTCAAGGACCATGGCATCGCGATCAGTATGGACGGCAAAGGGCGGTGGGTAGACAATGTCTTCGTAGAGCGGTTGTGGCGCAGCGTCAAGTACGAGGATGTGTACCTGCGTGCCTACGAGACGCCCGTTGAGCTGCGAGCTGGACTGGCTCGGTACTTTGATTTCTACAACACCAGGCGCCGTCACAGCGCACTGGACAGACGCACCCCGGATGAGGTGTACTTCGAGCAGGTCAGCCCCCAATTGGCGGCCTGAAACCCGTGGGAGATTTCACTTACGGCGCTGTCCAGGATTCGGGGTCCATTTCTCACCGCAAATAATTCGTAGCCCCTGACAACACATTTGTCCCATTTGTTTGAAGAC
>JBHHTZ010000799.1:0-2152 GCA_046753605.1 Anaerolineae bacterium | reverse complement strand
CCTGCTGTGGCTGCGGGGCGGAATGGTGCTAAACGGTGTGGTCTCCGCCGGCGCATCCCTGGTCGCGCTGCTGCTGCTGGTTCTGTTGGTTCGCGAAGGGGGATGACAGTTTGTAGTAACGACTTCAGTCGTGCCAGAATCCGAAAACAGATGGCTAGATAGCTGGATGGCTGGATGGCTTGTTGGCTTGCGGCGTGCGCAGCCATCCAGCCATCTAGCCATCTAGCCATCTGTCTGACCCGCCTCACGGCAACACCGCCATGACCAGCGTGCCGGCGTCCACAGCGTAGAGCCATCCATTCGGCTCATCGACCCAGAGCGCGCTGAGGCGCTGCCACTGGCCTTCCGGCGGGAGAAGTTGACGTTGAAAGATGCCGACGGTATCAAACTGGAGAATGCGTGTGGTGTCTGCCAGAAACACACTGCCTGGCGGCGGTGCGGCGAAGCAGGCGACCGGCTGGGTCAGGCTGAACTCGTCCGGCTGATCGAAGGGCGCCGGCTCCCCAGCCACCAGCTTCTCTACGCGGCTGGTCGCGCTAAGCAGATAGATCGAGCCATCGATGGCCATGTCCACCACATCGCTCAGATCGACCGACTGATCAACTGACAACCACTCCGTGGGCGGAATGGCATAGCCGTCCGCCGTGGGTGGGTACTTCAGAATCTCTCCCAGGCCGACGTCGAGGACATAGAGATTGCCGGCGAACCCACTCAGCAGGCGCAAGCCACGCCAGTCTTCCGCTCCTGCCACGTTGAGCGGTATCACGTTACCGGCGATATCGATTTGCCAGAGCGTGCCGGCCGAATCCAGCACGACCACCGCTCCCTGATCCCGCACCCCGCCGGCCGGCGCCCAGGCCATATCCACCAGAGGGCCTACCGATCGCCCGTCCAGCGAGTCGCCAGACTTCAGCACCTCGGTGATACGCCGGTCGCCCAGCCCGACGCGATGCACGGTCTGCTCATCGCCGTTCAACACGTACGCCGACGTACTCTGGACGATCAGCCGGCGCCGATGATCAGCGCGGCCGGGCAGAGAGGCGACCACGGTAACGTCCTTCAGACGCGCAATTCCCTCCACCGCATCTATCCGCGACTGCAAGTCTGTGCGCAGCCGCGCGGCCGCAGTGTCATCCGGGCGAAGTTGCAGCGCCCGATCCAGCTCGTCTGAAGCCGTCTGGAGGAGTTCGCGGGCCTGAGCCGGATCCGTCTCGGAAAGCGCTCGCGCCTGCTCGACTCGTCCCGACGCTGACTGGATGAGGCTCAGGAACAGCGCCTCCTGGTCACCGCGCTGGCCCCAGTACATGGCCACGGTGAGCAGCGCCAGAGCGACCGGAATCAGGATGGCAACCCACATCAACGTCCGCTGCCGGCGCTCCGAGTCCAGTGCACCAACACGCTCCGGGAGCAACGCTTCCAGAATCCGCGCCCCGCCACCAAGCACGGACGCGGCTGCTGATCCCATGACCACAGCCCCCTGCCGCGCGGCCACCGCCAGCCGCTGCGCCATGCCAGGGCCGGTCGGTTCCGGCTCGGGCTCCGGTTCTGGCTCTGGAATAATCTCGGCCGGCTCGTCCTCCAGAACGCCGGCCACCAAAGCCGACAGGTTGCTGCCGGATGCGATGATCGCCAAATCTCGAACGACATCCTCCGGCTCCTGATCCAACAACTCGGCGATGTCGTCTTCAGCCAGGAGTTGGGCCAGGTGGGCCGAGGCAATAAGGAGCGTGTAGCCGGGGCCAATCCGCGCGAAATTGAGATCGACGTAAATCTCATCGCGAAGACCCAGGGGTGTCCAGATACCACCTGGCATTGACGTAAGCGGTTCCTCTGCCAGCCAGGGTGAATCCTGCGGAAACCAATCGGCAACGCCGGGCTGCGCGACGACGGCGAGGGCCGGCCCGGCCTGCGCCATGTACACCTCATCGCCGAGCAGGGCGGCGCAGGTCATGCCGGCGGCCTGTCGCCCGTTCGTCCGTTGCCGGTTCCAGTCGCGCAGAAGCTGGTTCGCAGCCAGCACGGCCTGCCGCAGCCGGCGTGTGATGCTCCCCGTTTCCTGGTCGAATGCCTGCCGCGTCGTTTCCATCAGTTGCCGGACCAGGGTTTCATCCTCCGCACCCTCATTCATCAGATCAATGAGGACGAACAGGAT
>JBHHTZ010000798.1:0-2154 GCA_046753605.1 Anaerolineae bacterium | reverse complement strand
CCGGGTGTTGCTGGCAGTAGGGCATCGTGCCGGGGAGTCGCTCGCGGTTGGCTGCCACCCAGTTGTAGACGCCGTCCTGGATTTGGCGGACAACTGGCATCTGGTACAACTGGAGCAATGCCGGCACGCCCAGCGCCCACGCCAGCGCCGCATTCACCGCGCCGGCCCCCCGATGGAGCCGGCCATCGGGTTCCACGGCCCACGCCGCCTGTTCGCACTGCTCGATGGTGAGGCCGGCTGCTTTGGGCACACCAGGCTTCTGGAAGGGAACGGTCGTCACGCGACCGTGGCGGTCAAGGGTTTCGATCCACTCGACGCTCCGCGTGCAGAAGCCTCAGGTCCCGTCGAACAGCAGAATCAAGCGCCAGCTTGTCATCAGTAACCTCGCCTCGGGTCAAACAGGTTCAGCAGTCGCTGGCCGGCCAGATAGCGGCGCAGGTTCTCGGCGAAGAGGTCGGTGGCCCGGCTATCGTACAGGGGCGTAAAGCCCGAGACGTGGGGCGACAGGATGACGTTGTCCAGTTGCCACAGCGGGCTGTCGGCCGGCAGAGGCTCCTGCTCGAAGACGTCGAGGCCGGCACCGGCGATCCACCCTTCCTTCAGGGCACGCACCAGCGCCCCCTCGTCGATCACTGCACCGCGGGCGATGTTGATCAGGTACGCGCTGGGCTTCATGATGCGCAACGCTGCGGCGTCGATGATGTGCCGCGTTGCGTCGGTTAGCGGCAGGGCAATGACCGCGAAGTCAGATCGCGCCAGCAGGTCGTGCAGGTTCTCGCGATCCACGAACCGGACGGCGCTGGCATCCCAGTCTGGCGTAGAATTCCAGCGTGGGTAAGCCGGATCCGGGGCGTGACTGCGCCGGACCGCAAGCACGTTCATCCCGAAGGCCGTGCCAAGGCGCGCCACTTCCCGGCCGATTCGCCCGTAGCCGACGACGCCCAGGGTGGCACCCCGCAGCTCGGGCGCCGCGAAGTTGGCCCAGCGGTCTCTCGCCCACTCACTGCGTCGCTGATAAGACAGCATCAGCGGGACGCGACGACGCAGCGCCAGGATTTGGGCGAAGGTGTACTCGGCGATGGGGGTCGAGTGGACGCCGCTGGCGGTGGTGATGGCAATGTCGGTCTGCAAAACCGGGGTGTTCAGCAACTGGTTCGCGCCGGCAGTGTGCAGTTGCATCCATCGGACTGACGGGATGTCGGCCGGCGCCGGCGGCTTCAGCCAACCGTAGTAGAGGACCTCGACTTCGCGGAGTCGCGGGTAGTCCAGCAGTTCACCAACATCGTGGACCGTCTGCTGGACGATTTCCAGATCTGGCGACACAGCGTGCAGTTTGTCAAGGAGTTCGTCAGTGAACCGCAAGGTGCAGAGAACAAGCTTCGACATCACAGATTCTCTTCCTCATCAGGCTGGGTTCATTGTCTCACGAAAGGCGAACGACCAACGACGCAGGCACGGCTGCCAGTCGTTGGTCGTCCGTCTTTGGTCGTTGGTCGTTCGTCGGATCAGGCCTCGGCCGAGTCCGGCTCGAGAACACGCGCACCCAATTCCCGGTCCACGATGAACAGGCCGGCCGGCTGGCCCTCCACCATCTTCAGCGTTTGTACCACGTCGTCGGCGTTCTTTTCCTCCTCCACCTGCTCCGTGACGAACCACTGCAACAATGCCTGAGCTGCGTAATCCTGTTCCCGCATGGCAACATCGTAGATGCTGTTAATCAGGCTCGTCACGTGCTTCTCGTGGGCCAGAGCTTGCTCGAAGATGTCCAGCAAAGAAGCGAACTCAGTTGGAGGCTGGTCAATCACCTGGAGGGAGACCTGGCCGCCTCGATCGATGATGAAATCGAAGAACTTCATCCCGTGCGCCACTTCTTCCTGGGCCTGCAGCCTCATCCAGTGGGCCGCACCGGGCATGTTAATCGATTCGCAGTAGGCCGACATCGAGAGGTAGATATAGGCCGAGTAGAGTTCATGCTTGATTTGGTCATTCATCATATCCTGCAATGCTTGCTTCATCAGTGTTCTTCTCCTTACATATTCGTTGGTGTCCAGACCCTAAAGGTTTTGGAAACCATTAGGGTCTGTCGCATCCGGGGATCATGTTCTTCAAACCAATTATACACCCGACACCCAGGCGGCACAAAGATGTGCCGGC
>JBHHTZ010000797.1:0-2162 GCA_046753605.1 Anaerolineae bacterium | reverse complement strand
GGAGGTCGCGCCTGTAGTTCTCGACTTCGGGTAGTTCGGGCATGGCACAAGAATTGATGTGGTAACCACGATTCTAGTCAAAGCGGTGATCGGGTCAAGTCGGCTGTCGAATTGACGGTTGCGCGAATTCGTACCATAATCGGTTCCGAGATGAAGAAATCTACGCCGCTTCTGACCAGCCTCGTCTTGCTGGCGTTTGGGCTGCGCGTCTACCATCTGGCAAGTCCCCCGCTGTTGTGGGATGAAGGTTGGAGCATCGGGTTGAGCCGGCTGCCCCTGAGCGAAATTGCGCGCATCACGGCCCTGGACGTCCACCCACCGCTCTACTATGCGCTGCTCAAAGGCTGGCTGGCTCTGGGACCACATGAATTCGTCACGCGATTTCTGTCTGTGATGGCCGGCGTGCTGACAGTCCCGCTGGGTTATCATGCTGGCCGGCTGTGGCGCGGCGCACGCGTCGGGCTTCTGACCGCGCTATACCTCACTGTCGCGCCGCCGCTCATCTACTACTCGCAGATCACGCGCATGTTTGCGCTGTGTGTGATGTTCCTGGTGCTGGGCACGTACGGTTTGCTGAAATCGCTGGGGCCTGAGACAAGACCTCGGAGGTCTTCCGCCGCTTCCCATAAAGACCTCCGAGGTCTGCGCCTTCGTTGGGCGTCCTACCTGACATTCGTGGTCGGTGCGGCAGCGGCGCTCTATTCGTTTTACTACGCCGGCTTCGTGGTGGCGGCGTTGTTTGTGTACGCGCTCATCGTGGCCCCGCGCCGTTGGAAGGCGATGCTGCTCAGCTTCGGAACGATTGTGGTGCTCTACCTGCCGTGGCTGCTCTACGCAGCGCCGGCCATGCTGAATCGTGTGGGCCAGCGCACGGGCTTTGCTTTCGATGTGGGTCGCGCGGCGCAACTGGCTGTGAGCGGGTTCTACGGGCTCGTCTTTCCGTATGGCATCGGGTGGCCGGCGGTGTACGCAATTCTCGCCGTAGTCGTCGCTGGCGCGATTTTCGGTGCACGCCGGCTGGGGCGGTGGGCGCTGCTGCCGCTGCTTGCCATTTGCGCGACGCTTTTCGGCGCAGCCCTGGGCGCGCAGGCCCACATGTTCGCTGCCCGCTACACCATCGTCGCCAGCCCGTTCCTGGCTCTGGGGCTGGCCGGCGCTCTGGCGTTGCTGCTCCGCCGGCGGTGGGTCTTCGCCGCCGGTCTGCTACTCATTCTCGTGACTACCGCGCCGACCATCACGAACTACGTGTACAGCAAGTCCTACGAGGTCTTCGATCCCTTCGACCCCAGCGCCGACTGGCAGGTGCTGCATGAAGTCGCAGAGGCGGACGACATGGTGTTCTTCAACGTTCTGAGCCTGGCCGGCACATACGAGCGCTACCGGACAGCCGAGGATCCGCCCTGGTCCTACGCCTTACGCTGGGATCCGGTCATCGAGCCACTAGAGGTGGCGAAAGCGCGGATCGAAAACGTAGTGGCGACTTCAGTCGCCCCCAACCGATTGTGGTTTGTGTTTTACAAGGGGACGGTGGCCGCCAATGCCGACTTGAAATCCTGGCTGGACCAGCGCTTCTACCCGGCCGCGGCGCCCGGCTGGCGCGAAGACACCCTCTACCTGGCGTACGTCGATCCCCAGGGACCCTGGCGCGACGTTCCGCTGGACATTCACTTCGGCAACATCGTCCTCCATGCGGCGCGCTACACGACCGGCGATTCGACATCCACTGTGATCGGCGTCGATCTCGTCTGGCGTGCAGCCGGACCGATTGAACGGGACGCCAAGGTTTTCGTGCACCTGTATGACGAGGCCGGCAACCTGGTGGCGCAACACGACGCGATTCCCGTGAACGGCGCCCGCCCACCGACGACCTGGCGGGCCGGCGAGACGCTGACCGATCGTCATGGGCTGGCTCTGCGAAAGGGCTTGGCCGGCTCCTACCACCTCGTCGTAGGGCTGTACGACCCGGCAACAGGCGAGCGGCTTCGCACCTCGGATGATCGAGAAACGGTGACGATCGGCCGTCTTGTTCTCTCTGATTACTGATCACTGATTACTGCCCACTGAACCTGGCGCGGCTCCCGCACCGTCCAGCGCAGGAGCACGAACCCGAGGGCCGACAGTGCCAGGCTCACCCCGAAGAGGGCCTGATAGCCGGCCACACT
>JBHHTZ010000796.1:0-2170 GCA_046753605.1 Anaerolineae bacterium | reverse complement strand
GTGGACGACGTGTCGCTGGTGGTGTGCCGGCCCCGCGCCGGGCTCAACCAAGTCCGCCTGCCCCTCATCCTGCGCTGACTCAGACTGAGCGCGTTTCCGTCGTGTGGAGGTGGCCCAGAATCTTGTCCCCAACTCATGACGGTCGCCCCTGGCCTGGTACGACAACCATCAATGTGTGGTATAATTGTGCATCATGCTTGACCTGACAGCAATTCCCATCGTAGATCAGCACAGCCACAATCTGTTACGGCCAGAGGCGCTGGAGAGCTTCCCCTATCCCTCGGCCTTCACGGAAGCCTACGCGCCCGAGATCGTGGATCAGCATGTCCAGGAGACGCTGTTCTTTCGCCGGAGCCTCCGGGAGATTGCAACGGTGTTGGCCTGCGCTGCCGATCTGCCGGCGGTGTTGGCGGCCCGAGAGCAGTTGGGTTTTGAGGAGGTAGCGCGGCGCTTTTTCGGGGCCGGCAACTTCCAGGCGCTACTCCTCGATGATGGCTTCGTGCCGGATCAGATTCTGCCAACGCCGTGGCACGCCCGCTTCGCCCCCGTCCACCGGCTGCTGCGGCTCGAATTCCTGGCCGAGAACCTGATCGGTGAGACCGCGACGTGGACTGACTTCCAGGATGCCTTCCACGCCGCTCTTCGCGACCTGCCATCCGACGTGGTCGGGCTGAAGTCCATCGCCGCCTACCGAACCGGCCTGGCCATCGAAGCACCCGACCCCGAAGCAGCCGCCACGTGCTTCCGCAGCCTGCGCCGGCAATCGGAGGCCGGCGACCCTGTCCGGCTGGCCTGCAAGCCCCTCAACGACTGGGTGGTGTGGGGGGCCCTGGAGGAGGCGGCCCGCCGAGACATGCCCGTCCAATTCCACACCGGCTTCGGCGATCCGGACCTGGACCTGCGGTGGGCGAACCCCCTTCACATGCGACAGTTGTTCGAGAATCCAGCGTTCCGGCAGGCGCCCATCGTCCTGCTCCACGCCTCCTACCCCTTCACGCGCCAGGCCGGCTATCTGGCCGCCGTCTACCCCAACGTATACGTCGATCTGGGCCTGGCGATTCCGCTGCTCAGCGTGGCCGGCATGGGGTTCGTGGTCCGCGCCTTCCTGGAGCTGACGCCTCTCTCCAAGATTATCTTCTCCACCGACGCCCACCTGATCGCGGAGTTGTTCTACCTGGGGGCTCACTGGGGCCGGCGGGTTCTGGCCGGCGCGCTGGAGGAGGCGGTGCGGGATGGCGATCTGACCGCGCGGGAGGCGGAAACGGCCGCCGAACTCATCCTACGAGGGAACGCCCTCAAGTTGTACGGCTTACCAGAACGGTAGGCCGGGCAGCCACGTTTCCCGGATAAGAAAGCTAACCAAGTCACAAGATACGGCACGTGGGCGTGCCTTGCTCCTCAACATATTGTGGTATCAGCGAAATGGCCAAAGTCGAGTGGGCATCGGTTGCTAAGTTAGTCTCTGTCCACAAGTGTGCAATAGTATACTCCATCCTGCCGGCAGGGGCAAGCAATTGCCGGCAGTGACATCTCGCGGACTTGATTGATGTGGCCGGCCATGCTAAACTTGCCGTGTCAGTGAATACCGTTCACTGATCACTGTTTACTGATCACTGATCACTGTCCAGGAGGTCCCCTTGATCCTCAGCGACCGCGAAATCATCGAACGAGTAGAAAAAGAACGCATGATTGATCCTTTCGTCGATCACCAGGTGAGCGACGGGGTGGTATCGTACGGCCTTTCCAGCTACGGCTACGACTTCCGCGTAGCCAACGAATTCAAGATCTTCAGCAACGTAAACTACACCGCTGTTGATCCCAAGAGTTTTGACGAAGCCAGCTTCGTAGACGTCGTAACCGCTGGCTACTGTGTCATTCCACCCAACTCCTTCGTATTGGCGCGCACTGTTGAGTACTTTCGCATCCCGCGTGACATCCTTACGATTACGATGGGGAAAAGCACGTATGCCCGGTGCGGTATCATTCTGAACGTAACACCCTTCGAGCCGACATGGGAAGGGCAGGCAACTCTGGAGATTTCCAATACCACCCCCCTGCCGGCCCGCATCTACGCCAACGAAGGCATCGGCCAGGTCGTGTTCCTGCGCGCCTCGCAGGAGTGCGCCATCTCCTACGCCGACCGCAAGGGCAAGTACCAGCGGCAGCGCGG
>JBHHTZ010000795.1:0-2175 GCA_046753605.1 Anaerolineae bacterium | reverse complement strand
GCTGAAGCTATTCGCCCAGGATTATCCAAAATAATTCCTCCTTTCCCCCTTTTTTCTTCCAATTTGTAAGTCTCCTGTAGTCCCGGAGCGGCCTAGGCTCGTCCTTGTGTGGCAGCAGCATTTAGACCATCCGGCAGTGGGGGATGGGGTCTAGAAGGGGAATTGCTGCTGCCACTCACTTCCTATTTTCTAAGCTATAAGAGGCTTCCAAGTGACATCAGCAGCACCACAACTGGATGAACTCCACGTACCCGCGGAGCCTCAGCAGGCGGAAGCCTGCGACCTAGTCGTAAGGCAACTGGCACAACTGGGTGTTGAATACGTATTCGGCATTGTCCGTCGTCAGATAAATTGGGACAGATGAGCGGGCAGGCTAAAAGGAGTGTCTGGCCCGGTCGTGTTGTGATGTTAGACGGGCGAACTTTGGTGCATCAAGCGCCGCTGTTCGATCGTTTTCCGTTTGATCCCCTCCCGTTTCATCAGGATGCCCTGGCCACGCCCGAAGTAGACGTCGGCCGGGGTGAGGTTGTTCAGACTTTCGTGGTAGCGCTGGTGGTTGTAGTGCTCGACGAACGCCTCGATCTGGCTGTCGAGATCACCCGGCAGGAAGTAGTGTTCCAGCAGGATGCGGTTCTTCAGCGTCTGGTGCCAGCGCTCGATCTTGCCCTGGGTCTGTGGGTGGTAGGGGGCGCCCCGGACGTGGTCCATCCCGTTGTCGGCAAGCCATTCGGCCAGGTCGCCGGAGATGTAGGACGCCCCGTTGTCGGACAGCAGGCGGGGCCGGTGGGCCACATTGGCCTGGTCGCAGCCTGACGCCTTCAGGGCCATCTCAAGGGTGTCGGTGACATCGCCTGCCTTCATGGTCGCGCACAGCTTCCAGGCGATGATGTAGCGGGAGAAGTCGTCGAGGATGGTCGACAGGTAGAACCAGCCCCAGCCAAGCACCTTGAGGTAGGTGAAATCGGTCTGCCACATCTGGTTCGGTGCCGTGGTCTTGTCGCGAAACGCCTCCGCCGCCTTGATCACCACGAATGCGGGGCTGGTGATCAGGTCGTGCGCCTTGAGCAGCCGATATACGGATGCCTCCGACACGAAGTAGCCCTGCGTGTCCGTGAACCGCACGGCCAACTCCCTTGGTGACAACTCCGGTGCCTCCAGGGCCAGGTCGATGATCCGCGTTCGCACGTCGTCGGGAATCCGGTTCCACACCTTCTTGGGCTTGGGGGACCGGTCTTCCAGCGCATCGACGCCACCGTTCAGATAGAGGTCATACCAGCGGTAGAAGGTCGAGCGCGGAACGTCGAGCATCTCCAGCGTACGCTTGGCCGGCAAATGGGATTGTTCGACCAGCCGGATGATTTCGAGCTTTTCGGATGATGGGTACCTCATTCGTGATCGCCCCCATCCCCGATCATGCTTTTTTTAAGCAGACGCAACTCCACAGCCTGCTCGGCCACCACCTCCTTGAGGTGGTGTGACTCACGCCGCAGCGCCATCACTTCGCTGGAGGTTGCAGACCGTTCGGTATCTCCGGCCAGCCGCTTCTTCCCCGCCTCCAGGAATTCCTTCGACCAGCTGTAATACAGGCCTTGGGAGATCCCTTCCTGGCGGCACAGTTCGGCGATGCTGACTTCGCCCCTGAGCCCCGCCAGCACGATCCGGATTTTTTCTTCGGCTGTATAGCGTTTGCGGGTCCGGCGACGGATGTTCTTGACGGTGCGCTCGGCCGCTTCCTGAGGTCGTTCTGATTTCTGTCCCATGGGTCACTCCTTGCTGGTGACGATGGGCCAGAATCACTCCCTTATTCAACCCGCCTCGTTTGTCCCATGAGTGCTGACGACGGACAATCGGGATCCAGGGATGCGAGCGCGCGCTGAATCTTTTCCCGAAGGCCCGCAGGCGGGTCCACCGAGGCCAGCCGTTCCTTGAGAAACCCCTTCAAACGCGCCTCCATCTGCTTTCTGGCCTGGCAGTCACTGCACATTTCCACATGGGCCCGCACCCGATCCAGATCGTCGAGTCCCAATTCACCGTCCACCAGGGCGGTAATCATGACCGATGCATCCTGACAACTGGTCATCACATCATCCTCCCCGCATTTCACCGACAATGCCGTAACGGCGCGCCGCCTGGGCAAGCCGGCCGCGCAACGCCTTGCGGCCACGGTGCAACCGG
>JBHHTZ010000794.1:0-2175 GCA_046753605.1 Anaerolineae bacterium | reverse complement strand
CAGTGATCAGTGATTAGTGGTCAGTGTGGAAGTCACTGATCACTCAATGTCAGTAAGTTAGTGGAATAGCGCACGCGATATGACAGCGGATTCTGAGGATTGAACGGATGGCAGGGTTACTCGCAACCTTCGCAAGGGTGGCTGAGTAGTAACAATCCATCTTGACATCGGAGCCGAAATGTCGTATAATGGGTGAAACGTTTAAGTTACTCGATTGCGCTGTGAGGAGTTTTTTTGTCTGTGCCCTTAAACGTTTAAGTGGAGGCGGGATGCCCACGATTCGAGACGTTGCCAGAGAGGCCGGCGTGTCCATCGCCACCGTGTCGTACGTCCTCAACGACACCGGCGCCGTGAGCGATGCGACGCGCCAGCGCGTCTTGCAGGCTGTGAAGAAGTTGGGCTACCGGCCCAGCGTCATTGCCAAGGGACTGCAAGCTCGCGAAAGCCGCATGATCGGCTACTCCTGGCAACCAGTGCCCCCAGATCAGTTCAACCCCATCCTGGAGAAATTCATCCACAGCATGGCCGAGGCTGCTGAGCTGCACGGCTACCACGTCCTCACCTTTCCTCGCCTTGAACCGATTGGCGAGGTGGACGTCTACCGCGAGATGGTGGAGAGCGGTCGGGTGGATGGCTTTGTCCTGTCCAACACCAACCTGGCCGACCGACGCGTCCGCTATCTGCTGGACGTTGGATTCCCATTTGTCGCCTTTGGTCGGTCTAACCCTGAATGGGATTTTCCCTGGGTCGATGTAGACGGCGCCGACGGCGTACAGCAGGCTGTAGCCCACCTGGTGGAGCTGGGTCACAGACGAATTGCCTGCCTGGCCTGGCCGGAGGATTCGCTCACCGGTCAATATCGCTTGCAGGGCTATTACCGGGCTATGACCGACGCCAGCCTGCCGGTTGATCCCGCCTGGGTAGCCCGGGTCGAGAACGATTACCACCACGCCTACGAAGCTACACAGAACTGGCTGGCCCTGCCCGCCGACCGGCGTCCCACAGCGGTGGTGGCCCTCACCGACCTGATGGCAATCGGCGTAATGAACTGCGCTGCCGATGCCGGCCTGCAGGTTGGACACGACCTGGCCGTGGTGGGTTTTGACGACGCCCCTATCGCGGGCTATCTGCGCCCCTCCCTCACAAGCCTCCGCCAGCCCATCGCGGAGGTGGGGGAGCAGGCGGTGACCATGTTGGTTGACGTGGTGCGAGGCCAGGAGCCTGAGCAGGCCCAGGTGCTTCTCAAGCCCCGGTTGATTGTGCGCGATTCGACGCGATTATCACAGCGAAAAACGTGACGTGTGAATGTACTGCGTATTGCGTACTGCGTACTGCGTATTCCGTTTGCGGCGCAATACGCAATACGCAGTACGCAATAGAACAGCATGAGCCAAACTGACTGGGCGATCATCGAAACCGAATTTGATCCGGCTCACCTGCACCACCAGGAAACCGTGTTCACCCTCGGCAATGGCTACCTGGGCACGCGGGGCACTTTCGAGGAAGAGTATCCCGGTGCCTGGCCGGCTACTTTGATCCACGGCGTGTACGACGACGTCCCGATCTTCTACACGGAACTGGCTAACTGTCCCAACTGGCTGCCGCTGGTCGTGTTCGTGGCCGGCGAGCCGTTCCGCATGGACCGGGGCGAGGTGTTGCAGTACCAACGCCGGCTCGACCTGCACCGTGGCGTGCTCAGCCGCGATGTGCGCTGGCGCAGCCGGGCCGGCCACACCGTAGACCTGCGCTTCGAGCGCTTCGCCAGCCTGGCCGACCCCCACGTGCTGGCCGTTCGCTGCGAGATCACGCCGGTGGATTTTGAGGGGTGGGTTGAGATTCAGGCTGGCATCAACGGCTATCCCGACAACTGGGGCGTGATGCATTGGCACATTCTTGATCAGGGAGACGACATCTTCCGCGTCTGGCTGCACAGCCGCACCCGACACAGTGGCCTTGAGCTTGGCATGGCGGCGTCCCTCTTACTCCAGGGTGGCCGTCAGACGAGCCAGCACGCGACGGGTTGTGACGGTGTGCCGACGCTGGTGGCACAGTGCAAGGCCCGGCGCGGGCGGACGATCACGGCCACGAAGCTGGTGAGTGTGTACACGTCGCGCGACCTCCCGACCCCCAGCCCCCCAGCCCCCCAGCCATCCAGCCATCCAGCCATCCAGCCAT
>JBHHTZ010000793.1:0-2176 GCA_046753605.1 Anaerolineae bacterium | reverse complement strand
GTACAGTATTCGTGTGGCTGCTGATCGTCACGGCCCTGGCGCTCACCCTCGCGACGGAGTTTGTGTTCGTGCAAGACCGATTCGGGACACGAATGAACACTGTCTTCAAGTTCTACTACCAGGCGTGGGTGATGCTGTCGATTGCGGCGGCGTTTGGCGTGTACTACCTGGTTCAGCGATGGCGACGGGCGGTGCGTTGGGCGTGGTTGGCCGGCCTCGCGTTGCTGGTGCTGGCGACCCTGGTCTATCCGGTCCTGGCCGGCTACACGCGCGCCGATCGTTTCCAGCGGCCGGCCACGCTGAACGGCATTGCCTACGTCGAAAGCTCACGGCCGGCAGAGTACGCAGCCCTCCGCTGGCTCCAGACGAATGTAGACGATGCCCCGACCATCCTTGAAGCACCCGGCGACTCGTATCGAGCTGACACGAGTCGCATCTCGACCGCCACGGGGCTGCCGACACTCATGGGTTGGGGCGGTCACGAAACCCAGTGGCGAACCACCGTGCCGGAAATGTCGCAACGGGGAGCGGACATCGCCACCATCTACCAATCGCTGGACGCCAACCGGGTTCAGCAGTTGCTGGACCAGTACGACATTGAGTATGTATACATCGGGCCGGCGGAGACCGGCAAATACGGCCTGACGCCGGCGCAGATCAACAAATTCGATGCGTTCATGGAGCGAGTCTTTGCGCAGGGAAATGTTTGGATCTATCGGTGGTAGACACAGACTTATGGGAATCTCCGAGGAACCACCATGCTCCTCTTCTACATCGATGAAAGTGGAACCGGGTTGCGCGACAAACAGACGCCGTTCTTTGTTCTAGCGGCCGTAGCCATTCCTATCAATGAGTGGCAAACAGTGGATGCCGAACTTGCGAGCTTAAAGCGTCGTCTTGTCAGTTGGGCCAAACCAGAGGACTTCGAGATAAAAGGCCGTGACATGCGGCGCGGTGAGAAGTTCTTCAAAAGTCAAGACTGGGAGTCACGTGCCAGGGCTATGAACAATGTTGCACAACTGATTGTGGAATCATCTTGCCAGGTGTTTGCTGTTCAGGTTGACAAGCGTGACTTACCCGACTACATCGGTTCTGATAGCGACCTGTACCGATTGGCTTTTTGGCGGTTACTTGAAGAGTTGGAGGCGGAATTGGATAGGCTTGACCAGACAGGAATGCTCATGGTTGATATGCGTTCTGACATGCACTCTAGCGTTCAGGATCGTCGCCTGGTCGATGCGTACCGTGCATGGGTGGCTTCGCGTGGTGGTCAGACCCACCTCGTCGAATTGCCCTGGTTTGGCTTTTCTGCATTTTACGCAGGTTTGCAATTGGCTGATTTCGCCGCCTATTTGATTGATTTTGGATCGAACGAAAGTGGGCGGGCCATGCGTAGTGCAGAATTACAGGAGGCCTTTGTTAGGCTTCAATCCAAGGTACACCTTGTACGAGTCCCTTGACAAGAAAATGAACCCACGGCTATTTGTAGCCGTGGGTTCAAGAATACATACTTAGCAGGCGCATGGTATCTCAACCATGCCATGGATCCCCGTGCAGTCCGGGGCACCTTACTAGTCAATACTATTATACTTACTTTCTGGTTTTTAGTCAACTGATCTTGATTGAGTCTACTATCCATGTCGGTATACCTGAATTGGTCGGCAGATCTCATGACGACGTTCGTGAAACACCAAACAGTAGAACCACGCAGTTCGGATTCCGAACCTGGCCTAAACATCAGCTTGCGCCTCCGCGAGATGACTGTGAGGGCGGCGCTGGCCGGCCTCATCATCATCGTTGCGGTGCTGGCGCGACTGTTCGCCCTGGGGGGCCGGCCCTTCGGCGCGGCCGAGGCAGCCCGCGCCCTGGCTGCTCTGCGCTTCGTCCAGGGACAGCCGGCTGACCTCACCGCGTTCAGCCCGCCGCTGACAAACCTGAACCTGTTGCTGTTCTTCGTGACCGGCGCCGGCGACTTCTGGGCGCGCCTGGCGCCGGCGCTGTTTGGCATCACGCTGGTGGCGTTGCCCATGCTGCGCTTCCGACATCGCCTGGGCACAGGCGGCGCGTTGGCTGCGGCGGCTCTCATCACCCTGTCACCAACCTTCTTGTTGTTCTCGCGGTCGGTCGATCCGGCGCTGTTGTCGGCCGTCACCTCCCTCTTGTTTGTCGGTGCGGT
>JBHHTZ010000792.1:0-2180 GCA_046753605.1 Anaerolineae bacterium | reverse complement strand
CGGAGGCGTTCGCTTCCTCGCCGGAGAAATACAGACCTCCCCAGACCTGGTTCGGACTCTCGTGGGTGAAGACGATCTCCAAGTCGGGCGTCCCCATAGCCTGCAGCACACCCTGGACGGAAATGGGGCCTTCTCCCCGAACGTAGACCGTTACCCCCGGCTCAATGGTCAACGTGGCCCCCTTCTCAATGACGAGGTCGCTGACGACGTAGGGGGAGCCGGCGCGCGTCCACGTCACCTCACCTCTGATGATCGATTCTGGCTGGGTGTAGTTCTCGGTGGTGAGGTAGTCATCTTCTGGATCGAGGGAGGTCGCCGGCAGCTTCAATATCTTGTAGATGCGGTTGGTGTACCAGTCGTAGACCCAGAGATTGCTGTCGGACCAGGCCAGACCGAACGGCTGCTGCACCATGGAATACCGGGACAGAAGGGCAAAACTGTTTGAGTCCAGCCTGTCAATGAAGCCGACGCTGCGGTTGGCAACCCAGAGATCGCCCCCATGGAAGGCCATGCCGGCCGGGGAAAAGGTGCCGGGTACCTGAAAAGTCTCCGCTACCTCGAAATCCGTCTTGTTGTGTTTGTTAAGGGTGCCATCCAGCGCTGACCAGATGAACTCCCCATCCCAGGCAATCGCTTTCAGGTGATGAAGATGCGGCGCTCCGATATTTCCCTCGTTGATCCACAGATCCGCCCCGAGGTTGGGGTCCGTCATGTCGTGACGAATGAGGTCGCCCCAGTGAACGGACCAGAGATTGTGGCCATCCCAGGTGAGGTCTCTCGCTTGCATGAACGGATCGCGGTGGACTTTGACCGTTTCGATGATCGTGAGGCCGTCCGCCCCTTCCTGCACCTTGTAGAAGACCCCTTTGAAAAGGTCGGCCATCCACAGAGAATCGCCGGCCCAGGCCAGTGAGAGGGCGTACTGGGTAGGGCTTTCGTAAGCGATCCAGTACTCGTTTGCCTCCACCATAGCCAGCTTTGACAACGTCTGCTGGGGTGTCGGGGTCGCGCCGTACTCGCATGCCTGCGTGGGGCTCGGCGTCGGGGTGGGCCAGGGTTGGCGCCAGTTGGCGACCACCAGGGGCAAATAGGCCCGGCAGCCTGACTCGGAGGCCGTGGTCATGACGTCCACAACGTCGCCGATGCCGTTGGCGTTGGCGTCGCCTACGCATTGGGAGGCCGGCGACGTGGGTGTGGAGGTGACCGTGGGTGTCGGGCTGGAAGTGGCCGTAGGCGTCGGCGTTGCAGTCAAGGTGGCGGTGGGTGTGGGCGTTGCGGGGGCGGTGGGCGTCTGGGACAGCAGCGAAGTAGTCAGGTAGTACGCCACCGTGTCCTCGGGTGCCAGGACGCCGGATACTTCAATCACGTCTTTGACCATCCCGGTTTGCGGCATGGTCTTGCCGAAAACGATGGCGAACGCCACCTCCTGGCCGGACGTCAACTCTCTCACGGAGAAGGTAGGTGGTAGGTCCGAGATGCCGAAATCCCGGAAGGGGATGTCCAGCGTGTATGGGCTGGCCGCAGGGTTCTCATTGCGCAGGGAGAAAGCCAGGTCCTGGCCTGGCCGGCCGCCCCAGCGCTCCAGGTACAGGGACGGGTCGTCTATCTCCGCCAGCGTCAACGGCTGCCACCCCAAACGCACCAGCGGTTTCTCCATCTGCACCACGTACTTTTGGTACAGGTCCCTGTCGCGCTCGAACACTTTCTGCTCCGGGTTTTCGGGAGAGGACTGCATGAGACAGCCATTGCTCAGGTAGATGCCATAGAAGGCCAGATACTTCATCGTGCCCTCCAGGGTCTGGCGGCTACAGTCCAGATTCTCGCCGCCAAAGGTGTTGACGAAGCGGTAGTAGCGGATGGCCTTGTTCTGCCCGTAGAAGCGCTTCAGGATGTAGTTCTCGTACCCCCAGGCGTAGTTGCCGGTGTCATCGTGCCAGCCGATCTGCCACCCGCCGTCGTGGGGGACGCCCTCCGACGAGAAAACATCCAGCAGGGGGGCCAGGAACATCTCCCGGCCCATGCCGTAGAAGTTGGCCTCGATGAGCTTGTAGCTGTCGGGGTAGGCCTGGTCCAGGTAGGCGCGCTGCCAGTCCAGGTACTCGCGGTCGTAGAGGATGGTGCTCAATGCCGGCTGGAACGTGTTGAAGTCGTAGGTCAGGGGATAGTCCGCATACCTGAGA
>JBHHTZ010000791.1:0-2180 GCA_046753605.1 Anaerolineae bacterium | reverse complement strand
TGTTCTTCAAACCAATTATACACCCGACACCCAGGCGGCACAAAGATGTGCCGGCATGGATGGTGCCAAGATGCCTGCTGTCACACAGCGCCACGCAAAAACGCACGCAAACATATCATGAGATGCGGGCACATGGCGGAAAGTTACACCCTTGCTCGCTCCGAGAATAGTTGGCTGGATGGCTGGATGGCTGCACCGGCACAGGTGGCTGAGCACTCTGCAAGCCAACAAGCCATCTAGCCATCTAGCATTTTCGTGCTTCAGGGTGTCCCACCCGGACATGTTGACTATTCCGGAACGTTGGGGCTTTCACACTCGCCCAGTTTGACCGCAGCCGACAAGCGAATTACAATTATTGTTCACACCCATGCGTATTCTCCACATTTACAAGGACTACTATCCCGTCGTTGGCGGAATCGAGAATCACGTGCGATTGCTGGCCGAGGCGCAGGCACGGAGTGGTCTCGATGTGACTGTGCTGATCACAAATCGGCCGGCCCGCACGACGATAACGGAGATGGGTGGTGTGCGAGTGATTCGGGCTGGCCGGCTGGCCCACCTGGCCTCCACCCCGCTTAGCCTGGCCTTCTTCGCTCAGTTGCGACGACTAACGGCTGACGTTGCCCACCTACACTTCCCATATCCGCCAGGGGAACTGGGTAACCTGCTGTTTCGGCCGGGTCGGCGCACCGTGATCACCTACCACAGCGACGTTATCCGGCAACAGGGCATCCTGCGCCTGTACCGGCCTTTGTTACGGCGAGTTCTCCGGCAGGCTGATCGGATTATCGCCACCAGTCCCGCTTACATCGAGAGTTCGCCCCACCTGCGGGAAGTGGCTAGTCGATGCACCGTTGTCCCCCTCGGCATCGATCCGACGCCGTTCATGCAGGCCGACGATCGAGCCGAAACGATACGCCGGCGATTCGAGGCCGCATCCCGTCTGCTCCTGTTCGTAGGCCGGCTGCGGTATTACAAGGGCCTGGAGTACCTGCTGGGGGCGATGAAGGAGATCGACGGGACACTGCTAGTCATCGGCGGCGGGCCGATGGCCGGCCACTGGCAACAACTGGCCCGAAATCAGGGCCTCTTGGAGCGCGTCCACTTCCTGGGTGAGGTAGCCGACGACGACCTGCCAGCCTACTACCAGGCCGCCGATCTGTTTGTGTTGCCGGCGTCGCATCGCAGCGAGGCATTTGGCGTCGTGCAACTGGAAGCCATGGCCGCCGGCACGCCGGTGGTCAGCACAGCCCTGGGTACAGGCACAAGCTTCGTGAACCAGGACGGCGTGACCGGCTTCGTTGTGCCGCCTCGCAACGCCGAGGCCCTGGCTCGGGCGGTAAACCGCCTGCTGGCAGATTCTGAGCTTCGTCGGTCGATGGGCGAGGCGGGCCGGCGGCGTGTGTTGGAGCACTTTACGGTCGATAGGATGGTGGATGGGGTTATTCGAGTTTATGAGGAGATTAGAGATTAGAGATTGGAGATTGCTTTGTTCGGCAAGGTCTCCTGACCGCCGCCGGAGCGGGCTCAGTCGGAGACCTTCGCCCAACGGGATATTGGGTATTGGATATTGGATATTGATGGGACAGGGGGTTATATGCGTGTTCTGATTACCGGCGGTGCGGGATTTCTGGGGTCGGCGTTGGCGAATCACCTGGTCGGCCAGGGACATCACGTGCGCGTGATTGACGACCTGAGCGCCGGCGATCCCTCGGTGCTGGATGAGCGAGTCCTGTTCACGCGAGGTGATGTGCGGGACATCCCGAAGCTGTGGACTGTTCTGCGGGACATTGATGTGGTTTATCATCTGGCAGCGCGGGTATCTGTGCCGGAGTCGATCCTTTACCCGGTGGAGTACAACGCCGTAAACACCGGCGGGACGGTGAGCCTGATGACGGCTATGCGCGACGCCGGCGTCGGACGGGTGGTAATGGCCTCGTCGGCAACGATCTACGGCGAGCAGCCGGCGCAGCCCACCCGCGAGACAGCCGAGCCGCGTCCACCGAATCCCTACGCTGTCAGCAAGCTGGCGGCGGAGCATTACGTGCGCGCCATTGGTGGTCTTTACGAGATCGAAACGGTGATCTTGCGCATCTTCAACGCTTATGGTCCGGGACAGGCCACACCGCCGGCCCATGCCCCGGTGATCCCCAAGTTCATCAAACGAGCGTTGAGCGGCG
>JBHHTZ010000790.1:0-2197 GCA_046753605.1 Anaerolineae bacterium | reverse complement strand
CAGAAAGAATTGGTGGAAGCCATCGAGCAGGTTGGCGGCGGGCAGCCCCTCAACAAGCTCACCCTGGGCAAGCTGGTGGGCCTCTACCGGGCCAGCCGGGCCTACCAGGACCTGGAGAAGACGCTGGGACTCAGCCTCACCTTCCTGAACATCAATGCCCTGGGGCCGCTGGTGGACATCCGCAACCGGGCCGTCCACGAAGGGCACGAACCCGACCCCGCCGAGGCAGCCTACATCGTCAACCAGGTCGAACTCATCCTCCGCGAGACAGGCCGCCTCCCTCAGCCATCCAGCCATCCAGCCGCCCAACCATCTACCCCCTGGTGGCACACCGCCATCCCCCACCGTGACATCCGGGAAGGCCGGCTGGACCTGAAAGTCTTCGCCGTGGACCTGTCCCAGGTGTTGGCAGAGAAGGCCGTCCCGGAGTACCAGGATGCCGACACCTTTTTCCGCCGCACCTTCCTCACCCGGGGCTTGCAGTCCACCCTGAAGGGGGTTCTGCGCCGGCTGGCCGGCCGGGACGACGGGATCGCCATCACCCAGATGGCCACCGTCTTCGGCGGGGGCAAGACCCACACCCTGCTGGCCCTCTATCATATCGTGGCCCACGGGGCCGAGGTGGACTACCTGGAACCCGTGCAGGGCATCCTGAAAGAGGCCGGGCTGGACGCCGTGCCGCCGGCGCGAGTAGCGGCGGTGGATTGCGCCTACAAGGGCATCGTCCAGCCCCACACCACCCCCGAGGGGCTCACGCTGCACACCCTGTGGGGCGAGATCGCCTATCGCCTGGGCCAGCCTGATCGCGGCCCAGAGTTCTACGAGATCGTCCGCCAAGACGATGAAGCCCGTGCTGCGCCTGGCAGCGAAACCCTGGGCCGGCTGTTCCAGGCCGCCGGCCCCTCCCTGATCCTGATCGACGAGACTCTCTCTTACATCACCAAAGCGACCGCCATTCGAGTGGGCAAAGGCTACCTCTCCGACCAGGCTCAGGAGTTCCTGCTGGAACTGACTCGCGCTGCCAACGCCGCTGACGACGTGGCGCTGGTGCTGACAATGACCTCCAGCGAGCAGGAGCAGTTCGGCGAGACGGGCGCCCGGGCGGCCGAGGCCCAGGACACTGCCAACCGTATCCAGCGCCGCACCCGCCAGGTGGAGGTCAGCGCCGAACGGGAAGAGCTGTACGAAATCCTCCGGCGCCGCCTGTTCGACACCCCACCAGAGCAGATCGAAGCTCAGGCGCGGGGGACGGCCCGCGCCTACTGGGACTACTACCGCGCTCACCCCGGCGACTTTCCCCAGGAGGCCCAGGCCCCGGAGTACCGCGATCTGATGGTGCGCGCCTATCCCTTCCACCCGGCCCTGATCGAGATTCTGCGCGACCGCTGGGGCAGCATCAGCGGCTTCCAGCGCACGCGGGGCGTGCTGCGGCTGCTGGCCCTGGTCATCGCCGATCTCTACCAGCAGAAACATCCCGCCCCCCTCATCCAGCCGGCCCACGTCAACCTGGACGATGGCAAGATCCGCGCCGAACTGCTGGGATACGTGGACAACAGGGGAGGCTACGAGTCGGCCATCTTTTCCGACATCGGCGGCACCGGCGAGTCGAAAGCGCCGTACCTGGACCGGATCACCGGCGGCGACTACGCCCGCCATCGCATCGCCACCGGCCTGGCCACCTCCATCTTCATGTACTCCCACAGCGGAGCCACCCAGCAGCCCGCCTCGGCCGAGCGACCCCAGTTGTGGCTGTCTACTCTGCAACCGGGCATCGTGCCGGCCCTGGCCGCCGATGCCCTGGACAAGCTGCGGCAGCGCCTGTGGTACATGGCCGTGGACGAGGGGACTTACCGCATTGACAGCCAGCCCAACCTGAACCAGATGCTGGTCTCGCGGGTGGACGCCATCCGCCAGGAGCCGGAGATGGTGCGAGATCGAATCCGCGAAGCGGTTGAGGAAGTGGTGGGCCGGCGGGTCTTCCCGGAACTCATCATCTGGCCGGAGGGACCGGCGCAAGTGCCCAACCGTCGCGCATTGACCCTGGTGGTGCTCGACCTGCCACATGCCTGGGACTCGGATGAGAAGGTGCAACAGGCTGCACAGACGTTCATTGAGAAGGTCCTGAACAGCGCCGGCAACACATTTCGCCAGTTCAAGAACACGCTGGTGTTTCTGCTTCCCACAGCGGACGGCGTGC
>JBHHTZ010000789.1:0-2202 GCA_046753605.1 Anaerolineae bacterium | reverse complement strand
CGTACCTGTCGTCCGCGATGTAGCGGTCCTGATCTTCTTCGTAGTGAAGCATTGTCGTAAGTCTCGCCGCTGTTGAAAGCTGTTTACACAGTCCGGTAATCCATGACACAGGCGAACCGCTTGTCCGCCTCGCATGTAAGATGATAGCACGGGCCCCCTTACACTGCAACTCGACCTGGGTCCTGGTCGATCTTCGGAGGCGTTGGGGCCTGTAGTCCACCGCACGAGAGGAGAATGACTCCTTGAGCAGTCACACAGCTTCACCTTCGGAAATGCTATCGGGCAAGATCGAGATTGGACACTCCCGCCTGTGTGATTGTCCTCCCAAGCACATCAACTGCCTGACCGCCGGCGAATGGCTCCGCGCTCAGATCGGCGTGTGGCAGTTCTCCTACGAGGGCCGCGATATCCGAGACAGGAAACAGCATCCGGCCACCTTCCCCATCAGCCTGGCGGCTCAGGTGATCTCGTTGTTCACTCACGCGGGAGAGCTGGTCGTCGATCCCTTTGTGGGAAGTGGAACGACGCTGGTGGCGGCCAGGGACCTGCGCCGCAATGCGATGGGGTTCGACATCAACGCCGGCTACATCGATCTGTGCCATTCGAGGCTTGCCCAACTGCCCCGCGAAGACCCTGCAACCCCCGCAACGCAGCAGATCGCCGTGCAAGACGATGCGAGACATATCCCACACTACCTGGAGCCGGAGACGATCAAGCTGTTCTTCACTTCGCCGCCCTACGCCAACTTGCTCAACCGCCGGCGCAAGAACAAGAGCCGGCGGGGGGAGGCGAGGTTCAATGAGCAATTCGGCGCCATCGAGCAATACAGCCAGGACTCAAGAGATCTGGGAACACTGGACCTGGCAGCATATCAACAGGCCATGGCCGACATCTTCGCCGGCCTGCTGCCCCTGCTGAAGCCGCTGGGCCACTGCGTCATCAACGTCCCCGATATGTGGTGGCAGAATGAGCGCATCACGCTGCACATTGCCGTGGTGGAAGCCCTCCGCAGCGCCGGCTACGAGCTGCGCAACACGATCATCTGGGACAAGACCAACATCGTGAACCGCGTCGGCATATTCGGCTGGCCCTCCAACTACATCACCATGGGCATCACCTACGAGTATCTCCTGCACTTCCGGCGGCCCGCCTGATGAGCCTGTGAGCCGTGGCACGACGAATTCTGCACGTCGATCTGGACTGCTTCTACGTGTCTGTCGAGCGGCTGCTCGACCCGTCGCTGGCCGGCAAACCCGTGCTGGTGGGCGGCGATCCGAACAGCCGGGGCGTCGTCGCGTCCGCGTCGTACGAGGCTCGCGCCTTCGGCGCACACTCGGCGATGCCC
Organism: Anaerolineae bacterium; assembly: GCA_046753605.1. Classification (GTDB taxonomy): domain Bacteria; phylum Chloroflexota; class Anaerolineae; order Epilineales; family JAANWY01; genus JBHHTZ01. The sequence continues at coordinate 857 of JBHHTZ010000789.1, read as the reverse complement.
ATGGCCCAGGCACTGCGCCTGTGCCCCAGCGCCGTCGTCATCCGCTGGCGCCACGACATCTACCGCGACTACTCGCACCAGGTGATGGACATTCTCCACGAGATCACGCCGGTTGTGGAACAACTATCCATCGACGAGGCATATCTCGACGTCACGAACATCGGCGAGGGATGGCGGGCGGCAGAGGAGATCGCCGCCACGACGCAGCGCCGGCTGAAAGATGAGCTGGGTCTCCCGTCGTCGTGGGGTGTGGCGACGAACAAGCTGGTTGCCAAGATCGCTTCGGATCGCGACAAGCCGGAAGGGCTGGTCGTTGTTCCACCGGGCGCCGAAGCCGAGTTTCTGGCCCCACTGCCGGTTGAGGCGTTGTGGGGTGTGGGGCCTGTTACGGGCGAGAGGCTGCGAAAGATGGGGGCGTCGACCATCGGCGAGCTGGCTCAACTTGATGCCGGCCTGCTGCAGCGAGCCTTCGGCGTGCACGGGCCGCGGTTGGCGCGCCGGTCGCGGGGCGTCGACGACCGCCCGGTGGTGACTGAGCGAGTGCGCAAGTCGGTGAGTCAGGAGAACACGTTCAGCCGTGACGTGTCGGAGCGGGACAAGCTGGTAGCGGTGATCCAGAAGCAAAGTGCGAGAGTCGCCGGCTCCCTGCAGAAACATGATCAGCGCGCGCGGACCATCACGCTGAAGCTGCGCCGGCCCGACTTCTCAACAGTGACGCGCAGCCGGACCGTCCCCGTCGCCACGGATGATGCCGGCGCCATCGCCGAGCTGGCCACCAACCTGTTCGACCAGGAGTGGCGTCGCGGCGAGCCAATTCGGCTGATCGGGGTGCGGGCCGGCAATCTGGTGGACGAATC
>JBHHTZ010000788.1:0-2206 GCA_046753605.1 Anaerolineae bacterium | reverse complement strand
AACTGGCGGTCGTCGCCTCCACCCTGGCCATCGCCGGCCTGTTCGCCCCCCTGCGCCGGCGCATCCAGGACGCCATTGATCGCCGCTTCTACCGCCGCAAGTACGACGCCGAGCAGGTGCTGGCGGAGTTCGCCGAGGTCGCGCGGGACGAGGTGGACCTGGACCGGCTGACGGGGGAGGTGCTGCGGGTGGTGGAGGAGACCATGCAGCCGGCGCACGTGTCGTTGATGTTGCGGGGGCCGGACGGGGTGCTGCGGCAGCAGGCTGGTCTGGAGCATGGAGGGCGTGAAACCCTTCGACAGGCTCAGGACGGCGCGTGATGCGTGACACACGGTACGCAACCGACAGACGATGTGCTTGGCACTTTACCAACCGAATAGAACTTCCTAAGAGGCGCACTCGACGCTAGACAAAAACGAACCGGTGTGCGATCCTGAGACAGGTACAATCTTGCTTGTTTCAGGAGGTAGATATGGCACAAGAACGCACGCTGGTGATAGTGGGGCGAGTTCGGCACGATGGCAGTCACCGTTTGCAGCAAGCCTATCAGCGGTTGTGGCGGTGGGCCATGGCCAATGAAGCAGCGGTTGAGAGAAAGGAGTCCAGGCATGCGTCGAGTGGCACTGTACGCTCGGGTATCGAGTCCGCATCAGGTGAAGGAGGAGACCATTGAGAGTCAGTTGGAGGAACTTCACGTCTATGCAGAGAAGAAGCAGTATGAGATCCCCTCCGAGTTGCAGTTCGTCGAGAATGGGGTCACCGGTGATCACTTGGCACGACCGGCTCTAGACCGGCTGCGCGATGCAGCGGCCGCAGGTGCCTTCCAAGTGCTGCTGCTCCAGCACATCGATCGCTTGGCTCGCAATCTGGGCGCCCAATATGTGGTGCTCGATGAGTTGGAGCGGGCTGGAGTAGAGGTCATCTTCCTCAATCAGCCGGACCTGGGCAAGAGCCCTGAGGCCAAATTGCTGCTGAACGTCCAAGGCGCCTTTGCCGAATACGAGCGGCTGCGGGCTCAGGAACGGATGCGTCGGGGACGTCTGTATCGGCTGCGCCACGGCCAATCGGTGCCCTCACAGGCACCCTACGGCTACCGCTATCAGCCGGCCACTCAGACTCAGCCCAGCGCCTGGGAAGTGGTGCAGGAAGAGGCCGTTGTTGTGCAGCAGATATTCGCATGGTATAATCAGGGTGAACTGAGTCTGGGACAACTGGCTGAGCGACTCAATGGTCAGGAGACACCCAGTCCCAAGGGCCAAAAGTGGTATGCCAGCACCCTGGGGCGTATGATGCGTCAACCGGCTTACAAAGGCACGGCCTACTACAACCGCCGCCAAACGGACTACAGTGGTGTAGGACAACGTCGCCGCCAGGGGCAGGGCATCTTGCGCTTCCCGCGCTACATCCCGCGTCCGGCTGAGGAATGGATCGCAATCAGCGTACCGTCACTGGTGGATGAAGCCACCTGGCAGGCGGCGCAGGAGCGTCTGGAGATGAATGAACGCTTCGCCCGACGCAACAGTCATCGCACCTACCTGCTGCGGGGTCTGCTGGTATGCAGCACGTGCGGTCACATACTGCAAGGTCGCACACAGGGCGATGTCGTCTACTACCATTGCACCCATGGCGGCGTCCATTGTCCGCCAGGCGTTCCTCGTCACACCTGTTCCCTACGGGGCGATGTCGTCGAACCGCTGATCTGGCAGGCGTTGGCAGAGTTGTTACGCTGCCCTGAGCGGGTGCGGCAGGCTTGGGAAGCTTTCCAGGCCCAACAAGCTGCCACGCCCCATGAGGTCCACCGCTGGCAGCAGCGTTTGACCCTGTTGCGCAAACGCCGTCAACGATTGCTGGATGCCTACGAGGCTGGTGTGCTGTCGCTGGATGAGCTGATCGAACGCCAGAACCCGTTGGACATCGAGATACAGCAGTTACAAACGTCATTAGTGGATGCCCAACCATCAGCGCCGCCTCAAATTGCGTTGGAAACCTTCACCCAACCCATCGAACAGGCGTTGACAGCGTCGGATGTCGAAACCCGTCAGGAGGTTATTCGGTTGTTAATCGAGCGCATCGTCGTGACCGACGAGGCCCTCACGGTCGAGCATATCATCCCGACCGTGAACAATAGTCGGTTGCATACCACGTGCCGTAATGCATAAAATATTCACCATGTAATGTGAGTGCGCTTGCCACTCGTTATGCTTCA
>JBHHTZ010000787.1:0-2208 GCA_046753605.1 Anaerolineae bacterium | reverse complement strand
ACCTAAATCCCGACGCTAAGAGCTCATGAGAGAGACTGCCCGGTGCAGGCGATGATCCTGGCAGCGGGGTTGGGCACCCGATTGCACCCTCTAACCCTCACCTGCCCCAAAGTGATGTTGCCGATAGGTGGCCGGCCGCTTCTGGAACATACCCTCGACTTGCTTCGGCGTCACGGATTTCGGGATGTGGTCATCAACCTGCATCACCTGCCCGAATCGATTCGTAACTGCCTGGGTGACGGCCGCCAACTGGGGATGCAGATCACCTATTCCTTCGAGCCTCAGCTCCTGGGCACGGCCGGCGCTGTGAAAAAGATGCAGGCGCACCTTGCCGGGCCTTTCGTGGTCATCTATGGCGATGTGCTCACGGACCTCGACCTGTCAGCCATGTTTCGTACCCACCATGCGAAGGCGGGTATGGCCACCCTCGGGGTGTATGAGGTAGATGACCCCTGGCTTCGAGGGATCGTCGATGTGGATCGAGACGGGCGGATCACCCGGCTGGTGGAGAAGCCGGCTCGGGGCGAAGCGTTCTCTCACCTGGCCAATGCCGGCGTATACGTCCTGGAGCCCGAGGCCCTTGACTATATCCCACCCGATATGTCTTACGATTTCGCCCGCGACCTCTTCCCGGATCTGCTGACCCAGGGGTTCCGCCTGTATGCCTATCCCATAACGAGCTACCTGGTGGATATCGGAAGCCCCGAGAAATACCGCCAGGCCCAGCGTGACTGGGCGGCGGGGCTTCTCAGCCCGGATAAACCACAGGAGGAAGTTAAAGCATGTTGATTGCCAGAGCGCCGGTTCGCGTCAGCTTCGGCGGTGGCGGCACCGACCTCGAGGCCTATTACGGCCGCTACGGTGGCATGGTCGTGAGCGCAGCCATCAACAAGTATTTCTACACCATGGTCTCGCCCGGCGGTGAGAACGACGGGGTCCAGATCATCTCTTCGGACTATCACACGTTCTACCGCTACGATCCCGGACAGCCCACCTTTTGGAACGGCAACCTGCAATTGCCCCGAGCCATCCTGGGCCACTTCGGGCTGGAGTGTGGATATGACCTCTTTCTGTCTTCGGAGGTGCCGCCTGGCACGGGTCTGGGCTCCTCAGGCAGCGTGGCCGTCACCCTGGTGCGGGCGCTGAGCACACTCTGCGGCGTCACCCTCTCCAGGAAGGAGATCGCGGAGACGGCCGCCCACATCGAGATCGAGAAGATGGGGATGCCCGTGGGCAAGCAGGATCAATACGCCGCCGCCTTTGGCGGGCTCAACGCCATCACCTTTCACACCCAGGGCGTGACAGTAGAACCGGTCAGCATGACGAAATCGACACTCCGTCAGTTGGAGCGGAGCCTGCTACTCTTCTTCACCGGTAGCACCCGTGAATCGTCAAAGATACTGCACCATCAGAAGCGCGCCAGCGAGGAGAACCAGGAACCGGTCATCAACGCCCTCCACACCATCAAGGTCCTGGCTCAGGAAATCCGGACATGCCTTGAGATGGGAGACCTGGACGGCTTGGGTGAGTTGCTGCATCGCTCCTGGGGGCAGAAGAAGAACCTGGCGCCCAACATCACCAACTCCTTCATTGACCACTGTTACGACCTGGCGCGCCGGCGCGGTGCCCTGGGAGGGAAAATCACCGGGGCCGGCGGGGGCGGCTTTCTCATGCTCTACTGCCCCCCGGCGCATCAGACAGCCGTGACCAGGGCGTTGGAGAGGGAGGGGCTGGTGCGGATGAACTTCCAGTTCGATTTTCAGGGGGCTACAGTTCTCTTGAACACGCTTCCATCCAACCATTCCCGTCACGGGCAGAACCTAGCTTGGGCGGTGTCACGATGACCCAGCAATTCCCGTTATGGAGTTCGTAGTAACGACTTATGAAGATTGAGAAAATAATCCGGCAACGGCGCGTTCCCTCTCAGCCGGCGCCCGCACGGGCATGAAGTGCCCGTGCTACGCAGCAACGCCCGATGAATCGGGCTTCCGGCACGATTTCGGGCGGAAAAGCCCCATTGATGGGGCGCAGCTTCGTAGCCCGCCGACTTCATCGGCGGGCGGGCCTGTCGGACTCAGTACCCTGATTATTTTCTCAAGGTTCATCAGTCGTTTGTGACGGGCAACCAGCGACTGAAGTCGCCACTACGAACCTATTCTACATGACAATAGCGCTAAAGCGGGAATCACTGACGATGACCAATGCCAT
>JBHHTZ010000786.1:0-2212 GCA_046753605.1 Anaerolineae bacterium | reverse complement strand
GCGGGCTGATGTACAGCCGATAAGCGGATCACGACACTCCTGCGATCGATCCAGGGTATACCGCAGCCAATGTTTGCCAAACGAAGTGAGACTGGAGATTAGAGATTGGAGAGTGGAGATTAGAGATTGTTTCACATTGCACTCTCCAATCTCTAATCTCTAATCTCCAGTTGACGCGCAACGTGTTAAACGGTACAAGGAGAACAGTATGCGATTTGAGAAGGTCTTTATCCCGTACGGCGGCTACTGGAGCACGCCGTTCTGTCGGTGGCAGGGGAGCTTTGCTCATCTACACACCATCAACTTCGCCGCCGACATCGCCAGGCGGGCTTTGGAGGAGCGGGGCATCGCTCCCACGGAGCTTGATGCGCTACACCTGGGGATGACGGTGCCTCAGCAGCACAGCTTCTACGGCGCGCCGTGGCTGGCCGGCCTCATCGGCGCCACCAGCATCACCGGGCCGACCATTGGCCAGGCATGTGCCACGTCGGCGCGGGTGCTGGCCAGCGCGGCCATGGAAGTCGAAACGGGGGTCAGCCACACCGTGCTGACCATCACCGGCGACCGGACTAGCAACGGTCCCCACGTCTACTACCCGAACCCGCTGGGGCCAGGCGGCAAGGGCGACACCGAGGACTGGGTGTGGGACAACTTCAACTGCGATCCCTTCGCCAACAACGCCATGATCGAGACCGCGGAGAACGTGGCCCGCGAGGGCGGCTTCACACGCGAGGAGCAGGACGAGATCACGCTGCTCCGCCATGAGCAGTACCGGGATGCTCTGAAGGATGATGCTGCTTTCCATCGTCGCTTCATGGTGACGCCCATCGAGGTGCGAGGCGCTTCGGGACGCAAGGTGATTGCGACAGTGACGGACGATGAAGGTGTATACCCCACCACGGCTGAAGGGCTGGCCAGACTGAGGCCGGTCATGGACGGGGGCACCGTCACGTACGGGGGCCAGACTCACCCCGCCGATGGGAACAGCGGGCTGATTGTCACAACGCGGGAGCGGGCACGGGAACTGAGCCAGGACGCGGGGATCGAAATCCAGGTGTTGGGCTTCGGGCAGGGTCGCGCGAAGCCAGGGTTCATGGCTCAGGCGACGGTGCCGGCGGCCCGCCAGGCGTTGGAGAAGGCCGGCCTGGACATCGAGGACGTGAGCGCCATCAAGACCCACAACCCCTTCGCCGTGAACGACATCTACTTCGGCCGCGAGATGGGGGTGGCGCTGGAGGCGATGAACAACTACGGCTCGTCCCTCATTTGGGGTCACCCGCAGGGTCCGACAGGCATGCGGCTGGTCATGGAGCTAATCGAGGAATTGGTGCTGGCCGGCGGCGGCTACGGCCTGTTCACGGGCTGCGCTGCGGGGGATACTGGTGCGGCGGTGGTGGTGAAGGTGACAGAGTAGGTGGATCAGAGGTGGTGGCCGGCCTGGGAGCGGGTTCGCATCATGCGGACATTCCTGTATAATCGAAGATGTGATCCGGCTGAATTCTGTGGAGGTGAAGACAATGACATATTCCATGATTACACAACAAATCATCAGGCAAGTCGATCAACTTCCGCTTGACTTCCAACGTAGGGTGCTCGACTTCGCCCAGGCGTTGGCCCTGTCTCTACCCAGAGGAACTCCCGGCAAACAACTGCTTCGTTTCGCCGGCATCATTGAGCCCGATGATATAGAAGCAATGAGTCGGGCCATCGAAGCTGGGTGCGAGAAGGTAGACGCGGATGAGTGGTAGATTTCTCCTGGACACGAATGTCGTCATCGCACTCTTTGCCGGGGACGCTGCCGTCCAACAGCACCTGGAACAGGCTGGGGAAGTTTTCGTGCCCAGTATTGTGCTGGGCGAACTCTACTTCGGTGCTCGCAAGTCCGGTCGGGTAAAGGAGAACCTGGCACGCATAGACGAGTTTGCGACCAACACTTCTGTTCTCGCCTGCGACACGGATACGGCGAAAGAGTATGGTGTCATAAAGAACGCATTGCGGGAGAAAGGGCGACCGATCCCGGAGAACGACATCTGGATCGCGGCTATAGCCAGACAGCATAAGTTGATTGTGGTCACTCGAGATACGCATTTTGACGAAATCGAGAGTCTCGAGGCGGAGACCTGGTAACGGGGGGGAGAAGGGCACCGCCAGGGTCCGGCGGGGCATGCGGCTGATTATGGATCTCGTCGAGGAGTGCGTGCTGGCCGGCGGC
>JBHHTZ010000785.1:0-2213 GCA_046753605.1 Anaerolineae bacterium | reverse complement strand
TAGAGCGCACCCACCTCGGGGCCGGCGGTGGCATCCAGCACCGCAGCGCTATCGCGCACCGAGCGCGTCAGCACATGATTGACGATGAGACGGGGCGAGAAATCGCCGACCGGGTTGCGGCCGCGGCTCGGTTTCAGGCTGAACAGGCCGCACCAGGAGGCCGGCCCGCGCAGAGAGCCGCCGGCGTCGCTGCCGTGGGCCAGGGGCGCCATGCCGGCTGCCACCGCCGCCGCCGAGCCGCCGCTGGAGCCGCCGGGAGAACGGGTCAGGTCCCACGGGTTGTTGGTGGGACCGAACAACTCGGGCTCGGTTATGCCCAGCAGGCCGAACTCCGGCAGGTTGGTCTTGCCCAGCGCGACCAGGCCGGCGGCTTTGTAGCGGCGGACCAGCTCGCTGTCGTGGTCGGGCACGAAGTCTCGGAAGAACCGGCTGCCGGCGCTCAGGGGCTGGCCGGCGTAGGCTACCAGGAGGTCTTTGAGCAGAAACGGAACGCCGGTGAACGGCCCATCAGGCAGGCCACGCTCGACGGCTGCCCGCGCTTGATCGTACATGGTGTGTATCACGGCGTTGAGCTGCGGGTTCAGCTTCTCAATCCGCATAATCGCCGCTTCCACTACCTCGCCGGCCGTAACCTCCCCATTGCGCACCAGCTCTGCTAGCCCCAGACCGTCGTATTCGTTGTATTCGCTAAAGCCACTCATGTTTGTCTCCTTTGGCACATATGACAACGAATCTGGGGATGGATCGAATCACATTCGGTTCATCCTGGGATTCGTTGTCATATGCGGGCAGGCCACTGATTACTGTTCACTGATTACTGATCACAGTTCACTGCCAACTCCTCCAACAGCGCCCTGGCCTCTTTCAAATCCGGCGCATCGAAACCCTCAGTGAACCAGTCGTAGACCTCTTTCAACAGCCGATACGCCTCCGCCGGCCGGCCCTGCCCCTGCCACAGCCGGCTCAGGCTTGTCGCCGCCCGCAGCTCCAGCAGCTTCGCCTGCTGGGAGCGGGCGATGTCGATGGCCTGGCGAAAGCAGGATTCCGGCGAAGGATCGCCTGATTCATCATTCCGCCTTCCGCCTTGCGCCTTCCAAATCAACTCCCCCTTGAGGCGGTGCAGTTCTGCCTGGTAGTAACGTTCCCCGGTTCTGCGCGCCGCAGCCAGCGCCTCATCCAGAGCCGCAAGCCCCTGCTCTGGCTGCCCCGCTTTCCCATACGCCTTGCCCAGCACGGCCAGAGAAAAGGGTACGTGTATCTGTGAGCCCGCATCCTGCCAGATCGCCAGACTTTGGCGCATCCTCGCAATCTCCTCCTGCAACTGTCCATGCCCTTCGATCTCTCGACCGGTTCCTCGATGTACTCGGGAGGAGGCTGATGGCGGCGCAGGCCCTTCGACAGGCCCTTCGGCGAACTCAGGAGGGACCTCAGGAGAGACCTCAGAACTCTGCTCGACCAGCGCTCCATGATGAATGACGGCCACCAACCCACCCCAGGCCGGCATCCCCAACTCGGCCGAGAGATCCATGCCGGCCTGGGCCCACTCCAGAGTTGCCTGCACCTCGCGGCGCCATATATGGAAGAGGGCGCCCGCGCCTAAAGCGGAGATCTCGCTGATGGGGTGAGACAATTCTCGGGCCAGGGTGAGGGCCGCGTGTACGTTTTCCAGCGCCTGGTCCGGATAGCCCAGGAACAAGAGCGGATACGCCGCATAGTACAGGCACGCCACGCCAGGGTCGTACCAGTAGAGAAACCGGTGAGCATGGTGCTGTCGCCGGTCGTAGCAGGCGATGGCTTGCTCTAGGTGGGCTCGAGCCGGCGCCAGTTCTCCCAGATAGAACAGGACCACCCCCAACGCCCGGTGAGCTACCAGGAAGGCGGTCGGGTCCTGTTCGCTCTCGGCCAGGCGAAGGAGCTCCTCCGCCAGATCCCGTGCCGTATGCAACTCTGCTCGCATCAGGTGGAACGCCCACAGCCCCCACAACGCCGGCAGGCGTTGCTCCGTTTCCCCCACACGCTGACACAGTGCCCGCGCCCGGGAATAGGCTTCGCCCAATTCTGGGGATGCCAGGCCCCTGGTGAAGCTGAGCGCGTTGCCCAGCGCCAGTTGCAGCGCCAGCTCTTGCTCAACGCGCTCCGCAGTCTCGGGCAGAGCCTCGAGTAGCGTGAGTCCTCGGGTGAGATGATCCACAGCCTCTCTGTTAGCGCAGACC
>JBHHTZ010000784.1:0-2214 GCA_046753605.1 Anaerolineae bacterium | reverse complement strand
TCTACTTCCCCCGAGCTCCCCTTCTCCTGGCCGGAATTTCGCCCATCACCGGCGCATCCAGCAGCGCTTCGGCCTCGGCCGGCGTGCGCACTGTGTCGTCCAGGTAGTCGAGCAGGAAGGCGAGGCCCAAGCCGGCCAGCACCCCCAAAACCAGCCGCAGCGGCAAGTCCAACTGCCGGCGCAGCGGCGGCGCGACCGGCTCCACCCGTGGCGCATCGATCACCGACACAACGCCGCTGCGGGCGAAGTAGCGGTCGATGCCCGTCTGGGCCACATCGCCGGCGGCGCGGGCGATGGCGCCAGCCTGGTCTGCGTCCGGCCACGTCACCCATAGCGTCACGATGCGATGCCGCGTCTCCGACGATTCCGAGGCGCTGATGGCTCCCGCCGGCACGTCAATGCCCTGGTCAGCCAACTGCTCGCTGACCAATTTCGCGAAGGCATCCCGCGTCACAAACTGGCTGAAATCGTCAACCAGGTATTCGGCTGCTGCTGCGGCACTCTCTCGCGGGTCGAAGCCCATGCCAGGTTCCGCCGGCAGTGGTGAAACATCGATGAGCAAGCCTGTCGTAGCGCGGTAAAGTTGGGGGGCCGGCCCGCTGAGCGCCCGCAGCCCCAGGCTGACAACCAGCACTACCAGGGGCAGCCCGATCACGACCCACAGATGCCGGCGGACAACCTCCCAGTACGCTTTCAATTCCATGGCTGACTCGCTGTGCTTCGCAATGATGAAGGATGAATGACCGAAGACGCTTGCTGCTCCTGAGCCGGGTGCTGGCCTGATCTCGTCGAAAGGGTGTAGGGTTCCTCGTCCGTCGCTTGTCCTTCGTCCGGCCAGCCGTCAGCAATCGTCTCTCTGATCCACCGCCTCAGATTCACGCGGAACCGCTCTACATCGAACTGAAGGGCGTGTTGGCGAATCGCGCGCGGGTCACAGGCTGTCGGATCTAAGCCGGCCACCGCCTCTGCCAAAGCTTCCGACGTTTGCTCATGGAAGAATGTTCCTGTCACGCCGTCGATGACGGTGTCCAGTGCCCCGCCGCCGGCATACGCGATGACAGGCCGGCCCGAAGCCTGCGCCTCGACGGGAACGAGTCCGAAATCCTCCAACCCCGGCCAGATGAGGGCCTGACAGTGAGCCAGGTGATCCTCCACAACATCATCTGGCTGCCGCCCCAGAAAGCGGACGGTGGGGCCGGCCATCGCCTCCAGGCTGGGCCGATCCCGCCCATCGCCGATGATCACCAGGGGCCGGCCAAGCTCGGTGAACGCCTTCACTGCCAGGTCGATCCGCTTGTACGGGATGAGTCGCGAGAGGATCAGGTAGTAGTTTCTGGCGCCGTTCGCCGACGGCCGGAACCGCTGCGTGTCAACGGGCGGATAGATCACCGTGGACGCACGCTGATAGAATCGCCGGACGCGGCGCTGGACCTCTGTTGAGATGGCAGCGAAGGCGTCCACTCGGGTGCGCGCTGCCTGTTGGTCCCACCGCCGGAGCCACGGCAGGATCAGCCGCAGGCCGGCCCGGCCCGCAGCGCCTACTCGCTCACGCGCCAGGTATTCTTCAGTCTGCCACAGGTATCGCGTGGGCGTGAGACAATAACACAAATGTGGGGTGGTGGCCGGCGTGATGACGCCGTGACAGAAACCGCTCTTGTTGCTCAGAACCAGGTCGTAGTCAGAGAAGTCGAAACGCTCAAAAGCCAGGGGATACAGCGGGAAGTAGTACTGGTGACACCGGTGGATGGCCGGCAGGCGATCCATGAACGAAACGCGGATGTCCCATCCGCCCATGTCGGGCACGGCAGCCGGCCAATACATGGACGTGTAGACCGGCGCATCCGGGAATATGGCTTTGAGAGCGTGTAAGACGATCTCAGCACCGCCGGCCTGGTTCAGCCAGTCGTGCACAATGGCGACCCGCAAACCACGAAGAGAGTCTTCCATACGGGCGGAAGTATAGCAAAAAAGTGGCGCAGGGCAAAGCGACGATGCCCGCCTTGCCTAAGCGGGGATCGGCATTGGGAAAAGGTTACTACTCAGGCCGGCCTCGGCGAGCAATGAATGATACTGTTGGTTAATCTATGTCAAGTTCTGCGTTGCGCCGCGCCTTTCCTGAACATGTCATTCCGAACGGAGCGCCAGCGGAGTGAGGAATCCCTGATACCGTACTCGGATAAGTGACTTCGCCGGGGAAACAGCCAGTTCTCTTCC
>JBHHTZ010000783.1:0-2215 GCA_046753605.1 Anaerolineae bacterium | reverse complement strand
CACTCACCACCCTCCCCGTCATGATGCTCCTTAACCTCAACCTTCTCCGCGATGATCGTGGTTGCGTCTGAGTTGGGCTGGCCTTCGACCTCAACCCAATCGTCCACCTGTATGGGGCCATGCTCGATTTCTGTATCAGCCGTGATCCCGACCGTCACAACCTGACCCCCGCTGTCCACCACCGTGATGGTGCCGGTGGGAGGAGGAGGATTGCTACTGAGGTCAACGGCTGTCACCGTGCCCTCGAACTTGAAGTGTGAGCCGTCATGATGGCCGTCGTCGGCCGGCTGTGGGACCGGGCCAGGGGCGAGTATCGCCGGCTGTCCAGCAAAGTCCGGTGTGGTCTGACCGGCCATCACCAGGCCGGCCGTGCTGCCCAGCAGAGCCAGCACCAATACGGTTACAACTGCAATCGTCGATCGTGACATGAGGGGACCTCCTTACTGAGTGTATGTCGATGCGGGAGCAACCGCGTTGCTGCCGCCGGTACCTCGCTTTGCCCCACTGCGAGGAGTGTTATGCTTCCGTTCTACGGGCAGGAAACGCGCCAGCGGCTGGCAACCTGCGCAGCGTCGCCGGCGCCAATCTGGTCGTCACCGTCGAAATTGAACGCCGAATCAGTAACAGCGCTATTCCAGTGCGCGACGACGTTCATGATGTCCCTGATATCCACAGTGCAACTGGCATCCAGGTCGCCAATCAGGGTTGGCATTGCACGGCTCTGAACGAAGGCATCCCAGCCGGCTGTCTTCTTCTCGGCCCAGGCCACGTGCGCCGTGCCGCTGCCGTCGGCCGCCAGGGCCGCTGATGCCAGACCGGGGGGATCGCTGTCGAGGGTGATCGGGGATTCCCAGGCGCCGGCCGGGCGCCGGTGGGTGTACCGCAGCGCCTGCTGGTTGTTAATCCATGCCGCGTGCAGGTTGCCCAGACCATCGCACTGCAAGGTTGGCGGCTGGGCGCCGGTATCCGTGCCAGAGATCGTCGCCGGCGTTGTCCAGTTCCCGCCGGAACCCTCTGCCGCCCGAATCCGGCCACCTTCAGCCCAGACGACGTAGACCATGCCATTGCACACCGCGATCTTCGGCGCTCGCGCGTCGGATGTCGTGTTGTCGGATATTTGCTGGGGCAGCGACCAGCCCGTGCCATCGTTCCTGGTGTAAGCAATCACGGAAGGTTGCCCGTTATCCTGCCACACAACGTGACGGGCGCCACTGCTATCCACAGCAATATCTGGCGCTGTGCCACTTCCGCTTGGGATCGGCCCGCCAACGCTCAGGTCGCTGTAGTAGATGGTGGGAGTCCCCGACGAGGTGTCGATCCAGACGATGTGGGGGTTGCCGCTACCGTCTGTGGCAATGGCCGGCGCTGCCGACGCGCCATTGGTCAAAGAGACGTTGATGGGCACAGACCACGTTCCGCCGGATGGCCGGCTGCTGTACAGGATTTCGAAGTTGCTACCGAGGAGATCGACCCAGGCCAGGTAAACCGCGCCAGAGCTATCGCCGGCCAGGGCCGGGCTATCGCCAAAGCTAATCGACTGTGATGCCCCCCAACTCCCGTTAGCGTAAGTGCTGGCGTGAATTGCGCCGTCGTCTTCTTCCCAGACCATCTGGACCACACCGCCGGGCAAGACGCCGATAGCAGGAGCGAAGGCAGCATTCGTGGTATTTGATACGTTGGTCTCAACCGCCGCGGCCATCACCACGATGACCGTTGTGAGAGCAAGCATGAGCGCGATTGTGGCCCCGTAACCTAGTCGTCGAGTAGGATGTCGTTTCATGGCCTGTGCCATTATACAGATTTCTAGCCAATCTCGCAGTATGTTTCCACTACGCCTGCCACACGCCGCGTATACGATCAAGTATATCATTGTGGATAACGTCAGATAGGTTTTGTGTGTGAAAAGTCTGTGAAACAAAGATGAAGGAGGAATGGGGTCCGCGAATGAAGCCAGGCACAGTCATCCCTGCTTTTCAGTTCCCCTCTTCCACACACTATGCCTTACTCGACGGAGCTGGCGTGGTCTGGCTCAGGTCTCGGTCTAAGTATACCTTTGGTGGAAGCCTCTCAGGTTAAGCAGAGATTACGGTCATATTAAGGGCATGTTAACTGTAGACTTTCAACCCTGTTCGTGCTACCATTGGTGGGCACTGCCCAGGAGCGGGCTCGGTCAGAGACCTCCGCCCCACGGGTAAGCAACAAAAGGCGATGGAGA
>JBHHTZ010000782.1:0-2218 GCA_046753605.1 Anaerolineae bacterium | reverse complement strand
GCGAGCGGGACTTGTCCACGCGATAGAAGCGCTCGAAGATGTGGGGCAGGTGTTCGGGTGGGATGCCGATACCGGTGTCCTTCACAGTGATCAGTAACCAGTGATCAGTAGTCAGTGATCGGTTATCAGTGATCAGTTTGTCGTCTGCACCAGTCTGATTGCTGACCACTGACCACTGACCACTGATTGCTGGTGACTGATCACTGATTACTGATAACTGAATACTGACTCGGCCGCCCGGCGGCGTGTACTGCAAAGCGTTCCCCATCAGGTTGAGCAGCACCTGGGTGATGCGGCCGGCGTCGGCCTGAACCGAAGGCAGGTTGTCGGGGGTCTCCAGGTTCAGATTGACGCCTTTGTCGTCAAACTGAGGTTGCAGGCGTTCAGCAGCAGCGCGAATCAGGTCGGCCGGGGCGACCGGGCGGAATTCAAGGGGGATCTGGCCGGCCTCGGCGCGGGAGAGTTCTTCCAGGTCGTGAACCAGGCGCTGGAGACGGGATACCTCGCGCTGGACGCCCAGGAAGGTGGCCGGCTCGGCCGGCAGCACGCCATCCACCAGCCCCTCCATGATGCCCCGGATGCTGGTGAGAGGGGTGCGCAGCTCGTGGGCCACGTTGCCGATGAGTGCCAGCCGGCGCTGTTCGGTCTGCTCCAGCGTCTCGGCCATCCGGTTGAAGGATTGTGCCAGCGCGCCCAACTCATCCTCACCGGGTACCTGGACCCGCTCGTGGTAGTCGCCGGCGGCCATGCGCTGGCTGGCTCGCATCATTTGTCGGACAGGCCCCACGATGCGTCGGGCAACAAAGCTGCTGATGAGGGCTGCTGCCAGCAAGGCGGCCAGGGCTGCCACGGTCAGGATCTCGTTGACAGCGGCCATGAAATTGTCGTGCAGGTCCGCCACCAGTGTCGGATTGTCACCCAACAGGGCCTCCATGCGGGCGGTGTGACGTGCCAGGGCGGTGGGGGCATGAAGTTCGGCGGTGCCGGCCAGAACGATGACGCCGACCAGAACGATCACCAGGTTGGCGAGGAAGATCTTCCATCCCAACCGTTGGCGGAGCGCGTTGAGGAAGTTCATGCTGGCTGCACCCTTCGACAAGCCGTCGTGGTGAGCTTGTGGAACCATCAGGACTCCGCCTCAAAGCGGTAGCCGGCGCCCCGCACGGTGACGATGAGCGCGGGGTGGACCGGGTCATTTTCCACCTTCTTGCGCAGGCGCCCGATGTGGACGTCCACCACCCGTTCGTCGCCGTAGTAGTCGTGGCCCCACACCTGCTCGATGAGCTGCTCGCGGCTCAATACCCGCCCCCGATGGCGAGCCAGCGCCTGCAGCAGATCGAACTCGATGGGGGTCAGCTCGACGAGCTCATCGTTCTTCCAGATCTGGCGCGCATCGGGATCGATGCGCAGGTGGCGGAAGACCAGCGCCGGCTCCCCCATATCGCCGGTCCGCCCGCGACGCAGGATGGCTTTCACCCGCGCCACCAGCTCCCTCGGACTGAAGGGCTTGGTCAGGTAGTCGTCAGCCCCCACGCTCAGGCCCACGATCTTGTCCGTCTCCCCGGCTTTCGCCGTCAGCATCAAAACGTAGACATCGGATTCCTGGCGCAGCCGGCGCAGCACCTCCAGGCCGTCCATGGTCCCTCCTGAGCCCGTCGCCTGTCCTGAGCCTGGTCGAAGGGAAGGGCCGGGCAGCATGATGTCCAGCACGATGAGATCGGGCCGGAAAGTCCGCGCCGCCTTGAGCGCCGAGGGGCCATCCAGCGCGGTGTAGACCGTGTAACCTTCCTTTTCCAGGTAGGCCTGCACCGTATTGACGATGTTCGGTTCGTCATCCACCACCAGAATCTTGGTCTCTTGTACCATGTCAGTTCCCTGCCGGATAGCTGGTTGGCTGGTTGGCTGGTTGGCTGGCTCCTACGGTCGGGGACGTTGCAAGCGGCAAAACGACGTAGAATGTCGCTCCCTGGCCGGGGCCGACGCTTTCGGCCCAGATGCGACCGCCGTGCAGTTCGACGAGCTGCTTGGCGATGGCCAGCCCCAGACCCATCCCGCCCGTCTGCCGGCTGCGGGACTTGTCACCCCGGTAGAAGCGGTCGAAGATGTGGGGCAGGTCTTCGGGTGAGATGCCGGGTCCGCTGTCGGTTACAGTAATCAGTAAACAGTGATCAGTGATCAGTTCTTCATCCGACTGTTCACTGTTTACTGATAACTGTTT
>JBHHTZ010000781.1:0-2220 GCA_046753605.1 Anaerolineae bacterium | reverse complement strand
TCCGTCCAAGAGTCGAACCATCGGCGAACTGAGAATCCCCAAGAGCGGTGTCATCCCTTCGGCAGGCTGCTAAGAAACACTCTTGTCAACAGGGCAAAACCAGAAAGCGATTCTGGTGAGGCAGCCTTGCTGGGCCGGGATTCCGCTATATACAGGGAGATTTCCATCCAAATCTGCCTCGTTTCAGTCCAGAAGGGCCATTTCCAGGCAGGCTACCGCTACCCGTCTCGGTCGAGGCAGGCAAGCGAATCGCCTTTAGATTGTCCGGCTACAACGTTCAGGCCGCCAGCGGCTCCAACTTCATCCCAAGCTTCTTGGCTTTGCGTTGCAGGTTCTTTAACATCCGTGCCTGGTATTGCGCTTCGTAGGCCTCCCTGCCGGGGTCGTGGTATTCTTCCTGATACTTGAGCAAGTGATAAACGATCCGGGCGATTTTGTGGGCGGTCGCGGTGATAGCCGTCGGAGCTCCGTGTTTAGCGCGCTGGCGGCGATAGAAGGCTCCCAGGGCGCTATCCCCCTTCCCGGCTGACCGGGCCGCTAGACGGAAAGCCCGGTTGGCCCGATTGGTGGTTTTGCCGGTCTTGCTCTTGAGCACCTTGCCACCGGAGATATCGTTGTAAGGGCACAGGCGCAACCAGGAAGCAAAATGCTTGCTGCTTTTCCATTTGCTCATATCCACCCCAATTTCGGAGATGATCTCCTGCACGAGGACGCTATCCAGGCCGTGCATGCGGGTCAGGTCGACCCCGCAGGTCTGATAGAGCTGCCTGCGCAGGTCAAAGTCGGGGTCATTCTTGCGGCGCTTTTTCTTGGCCGGGGGGAGGGGGTTGGCGATGATATCTACCTTGGGGGCAAAGCTGCTGTACAACTGTTCGATCTCCGCATCGCAGGTCTGCAGTTGTTGGGTGTAGAAGTCGTACAGTTCTACGGCCTGCTGGAGGGCAAAGACATGTTCCGGCCGATAGTTCCCGGTCAACGCTTTGGCGATTTCATCTTCCGTACTGTGGCAGCGCGGATCGCGGTACTGCGCCAGAGTGACTGGGTCGCGTGCGCCTGCAACAATGGCTCGGATGATCTGTATCCCGGTCTGCCCGGTGATGTCACTGAGGACATTGGTCAACTGCACGTTCATCAAGTGCAGGGCCTTCTGCATGTGCTGGATGTGGGCCGCCCGGTAGCGCAACAGATTGTCCCGGTGGCGCACGTAAGCCCGCAGGGTGGCTATCTCGGCCCTGGGCCGGAACGAGCCTTGCAACAGACCGTAGGTGTGCAACTGCTGAATCCACTGGCAGTCCAAAACATCGGTCTTGCGTCCGGTGACGTTCTTGATGTGCCGGGCATTGACCAGCAACACCTCGAAATCCCGCGCTTCCAGGATTTCAAAGATGGGCACCCAATAGACACCGGTCGACTCCATCGCCACCGTGTCTACTCCGCAAGCCGCCAGCCAGTCGGCCAGGGCGTGCAGGTCGATGGTGAAGGTCGCAAAGCGCCGCACTGCTTGTTCGTCGCGCTCTTCGGGCACGGCTGCCCATATCTCAGCCGCTCCGATGTCCAGCCCGGCCGCATTGAAGTTGATTTGTTGCAGGGCTTCCAATTTCACGATCTTCTTGGGGGTCTTTTTCTTCTTTCTGCGAGCCATTTTTCTCTCCTCGAAGTATACTGTTGGGAACGAAGTTCAGACCAGCGCTGATGCTATCGATTATCGTATGCTGCTAAACGGGGTCGCCAGGCGCCACCAGTGTCTAAACCACCCATCAGCGCAACCACACTCAGTAACGGGCTCGAAGGCACCAATCATGCCACGGTCTTGTGGTCTGGACTTCCCAAGTATACTCCTGTTCGGCTCGCGCCTCTGTTTCTTTCGTCTTGAATTGTCCCAACGGGACGATGGGGCACTCAGTACAAGCTTGCGGAACGGACCGTGGCTTTCGCGATACTCGACGATACGTCCGGCCATAACCGGCCCGATCCTCGGCAACGCGGTCAGTTGCTCCGCCGTCGCAGTGTTGATGTCGATCGGACCCGCTTGGTCGCCGGAGAATGGCGAGTCGGCAGCAGCCACCGGCAGAGGCGCTTCCCCTTCGCGAGGAACGTGGATCTGCTGGCCGTCCATCAGCGGTTGCGCGAGGTTGACGCCAGCCCCGATGGCACCCTCCGCGAACCCGCCGGCGGCGTTGATGGCCCGTCCCACGCGGCTGTGATCGGGGAGAGTGTAGA
>JBHHTZ010000780.1:0-2247 GCA_046753605.1 Anaerolineae bacterium | reverse complement strand
CGCCTACGCTGTGATCGAGCTCGAGCGCGATCACAGCGCGCCGCAGGTCGGCCTCGTCAGTCCGCCCGACGGTGCGCTCGTGATGGACTGCGAGGAGGTCACGCTGCGCGCCGCGGTGCAGGACGACATCGGCGCGGTGCGGGTCTGGTTCTACGTCAACGACGTTCTCCTCGACGCCGGCGGGTCGATCCCCGGCGCGGCCGGCGTGACGCGCACCTACGGCCCGGAATTCGATCTGCGGGGGCGTCACGTGCTGGACCTGGGGACCGGCTTTGGCGGCAAGTTGGTCTACTACCAGCAACAGGGGCCGGCCTCCATTACAACGGTGGACATCCGGCCGGACTTCAGCGCTGCGGCCCGCGCCTTCGCTGTGCGTCGGGGTGCGGATGCCGGCCTGCGGTTCGTGGTGGCCGATGCGGCGCGGCTCCCCTTCGACGATGATGCTTTCGAGGTGGTCATTTCCAACGAAACATTCGAACACATCCAGCGGCCCCTGCCGGCGCTCAGGGAGGTCGCGCGCGTCACGCGGCCTGGGGGACGGGTGTTCATCAGCTTTCCGCCCTACTTTGCGCCCTGGGGCGCGCATCTTAACAACTGGATCGCCCTGCCCTGGGCTCAGGTGATCTTTGCGGAGCCGACGTTGATCAACGCGGCGGTGACGTGGGAGCAGAGGTACCACGTGAATCGCCAGTTGATGCCGGAAGCCCGCCTGGACCTGCGCGGTCGCCAGACGTTGCCCCACATCAACAAGATGACGCTGCGTCGATTTGAAGCGATGCTGGCAGCCGCGCCGCTGCGACTGGAGCGAAAAGCCTATCACGGACCAGGCTGGCGTCGCCGGCCTGCATACCACGGGCTTGTTCAGGCGCTGACGCGCCTGCCAGGGCTGCGAGAGATGTTCACCAGCCACGCTGTGTATGTCCTGCGGAAGTAACTCTGATGCGGCGATTCGTTGAGAACTACTTCTTTGCTCTTGGGGCGGACGTGTTGCAACGTCTCAGCGCGGCGCTGATCGTGGTCTGGGTGTCGCGGCAACTGGGCGTGGAGGAAGCCGGCGTCTATTTTCTGGCGGTCAGCTTTGCGACGCTCTTCGGGCGCGTGTCGTACTGGGGGCTGGACCAACTGCTGACGCGCGACGTGGCTATGGCGCCGGAGCGGGCTAACCAGTTCACGGTGAATTTTCTGGTGGTCCGGGCCTTGCTGGCCGGCCTGATGACGGCGATCCTCTACGCTGTGGTCGTCTTATTGGGCTACGCACCCCACACGTCGCGCGTCATCCTGCTTCTCGGCCTGACGATTCTGCCCGATAGCCTGATCAACATCTGTCAGAGCGTGTTCATGGCCCGCGAGCGCATGAGTTATCTGGCTGTGTCTTCGCTGCTGAACGGCAGTGTTCGCGTCGTCGCCGGCGTGCTGGCCCTCGTCAGTGGGCTGGGGCTTGAAGGTGTGGCCATAGGGCTGCTGTTGGCCAGCCTGAGCACGCTGGCCTTGCTGGCATACCTGATCCGGACGCGCCTGTTTCGCCCAGCGTGGAAGATTGATTGGGCTTTCAGCCGCCGGCAGCTTCGCGCCGGCCTTCCGTTCCTGCTCATCGGGATGTTCTTCATCCTGGAAAACCAACTGGACGTCATACTCCTCTCCCGAATGCGGGACGAACATCAGGTGGGCCTCTACGGCGCAGCCAGCACGGTCGTCAGTGCGCTGCTGTTGGTCCCTTTCGCCTTTCAGACAGCAGTGTTTCCGGTGATGTCGCGGCTGTATGCCACGGCCCCGGCGGCCCTGGATCGGCTGCACGTTCAGTCGCTCAAGTACTTGCTCCTGGCCGGCCTTCCGGTGGCCGTCGGTGTGACAATACTTGGGCTGGACATCGTGACGCTGGCCTTTGGGAGGGAGTTCGCGGCCAGTGCCCCGGTGCTGCAAATCCTGGTCTGGTCGTTGTTTCTGATCTTCGTGAACATACCCAACGCTCGCCTGCTGGTGGTGAGCGATCGGCAGCGGGTCATTGCGGCGATCTTGCTCACCACACTGACGATCAACGTGGTGCTGAACGTGCTCTTGAGTCCCCGGTGGGGAGCCACCGGCTCGGCCGTGGCCCGCGTGATCTCGACCTCGGTGCTGTTCGCTGTGATTGCGCAGTATGTGTTGCGCCACGTCCACCGGTTCAACCCGCTGCCGTTGCTGCCGCGGCCGGCGCTGGCGGCGACAGCCATGCTGGCCGGCCTTCTCGTGCTGCGAGACCAGCCACTG
>JBHHTZ010000779.1:0-2250 GCA_046753605.1 Anaerolineae bacterium | reverse complement strand
GGGGGCGGGCGTGACAGCGATTGCGTTGATTGGTTTGGCCACTTTGAAGGGTAGCGCTCGGCTTGCGCGAAACATGGAGGAGTGAGGAGTTAAAAGCCAAACCGCCGTCCATCGGCCGGCAAATAATGCGCCGGGCGGGCGCCGGTCGAATCGCCGATGCCGTGTTTAGTCCGCCGTTTGATTATCGAGCGCATTTAGCCCGACTTCGCCGATTGGGCAGGTATGGACTTGCTAACCGGTTGATATTCCGGGTGCGGCCCGCCAAAGGTCTTCACTACAGAGAGGACGATGGCGAGCCTTGGTCGGCCGTGATCTTGGGTGGCGGTTGGGCCGGCAGCTTGAGCTTCAGCTTGTCGAGCAGCAGCTTGAGCTCTGGCTCTGGCTCGGTGTAGCGGGTCAGCAGCAGCTCGCGGCCGTCGGTGGTTGGGACGTGCAGGTCGATCATCTGCACCGCGGCGAACTTCTCCAGCACGCTGCGCGGGCTCAGGCCCGGCGCCAGGGCGTTCAGGCGCCGGGCCAGGGTGACGTGCAGGCAGTAGGCCAGGAAGGCGATGAAGATGTGGGCTTCGATGCGGTCCTCGAGCTGGTGGAAGATCGGCCGGATCGCGAGGTCGCCCTTCAGGTTCTTGAAGGCTCCCTCGATCACCACGAGCTGGAGGTAGTAGTCCCACAACTGGGCCGGATCGGCCGCGGCAAGGTTGGTGCGCAACAGATAGCGCCCCTCGCGGCGGCGCACCTGACGCAGCTTGGCGCGGTCGAGGCGGTAGCCGAAGGCGGCGCTGTCCTTGGCCACCTCGAGTGCGATCAGCCGCCAGGCGCGGCGCGCGCGCCCGCGCGCGGCGCCGAGCTTCATCAGCAGCTCCTCGCGTGTGAGCTTCATCGCCGCCAGCTGCGCCAGCCGCTGCCACAGCCACTTCAGCTGTCGCCGCCGCATGGCGCGCTCCTTGGCGATGCGAGCGCGGCTCTCGGCGAAGACGTAGAACTCGCCGTCCTGCGGCAAGAGCTTCACCCGCACCCCGGGCCGGGCCTCGGCCCACGGCTTGTCGAGCAGCGCCTTCTCCAGCTTGCTCAAGCGGCCCTTCGGGGTGCCGACCAGATAGTGCACCGGCGGGTCGGCCGCGCGCATCTCCGCCAGCGTCTCCTCGCTCGGGATGCCGCGATCCATCAGCCAGACCCGCCGCGCCTTGCCGTACTGCCGCTCGATGCCGGCCAAGAAGTCGCGCAGCGTGGTGCAATCCCGCGTGTTGCCGGGCAGAACCTCGTAGGCCAGCGGCAGGCCTTCCGGCGTCACCACCAGCGCGATGATCACCTGCACGCAGTCCGGCCGATGGTCACGCGAGTAGCCGTAGCGGCGCTTGTCGGCCTCCGCAAACGGCGGATCGGCCTCGAAGTAGGTGCTGGTCAGGTCGTACAGCAGCACGTCGAAGCTGGCGTTGAACAGGTCCCGCCAGCGCCCCACCAGATGGTCGAACAGCGCTTGCTTGTGTGCCAGCAGCCGGTCGTGACAGGCATAGAGCTTGTGGATCTCCGCAAGCCCGGCGTCGCCGCCCAGCAGATCCGCGCACGCACTGTGCTCGAACCATTGGCGATGCAGCCGCCATTCGCTGCCCGGCGACAGCAGCCGGTAGGCCGCCAGCACGAACAGCACCCGATCCCAGTGCGTGCCCTTGCGGCTCGGCGCCAGCCGCGCGGCCCAAAAGCGATCGAGCCGCAGCTCCTCCCACAGCCACAGCGCCAGCCAGCACGCGCCCCACTGCCGCGGCCGGCACAGCCGCAGCTCAGACAGCTTCAGCCCGATGATCGAGGCGTCCGGCAGCAGACCTTCACAGCGATCCTCGGGGAACAGCGCCAGCGTGCGCGGCTGCTCGGCGCCATCCTCCAGCACCTCGATCGACTTACGCCACGCCAGCTCCTGCGAGCTGTTGATCTCGCCAAGGTACAGCACGTGCCGCCGCACCACGCGCCCGCCGGCGACGCGCCGGTTCTCGACAACGCTCCAGTAGCGGTGCTGCTTGCCGTCTTTCTTGCGAATCGTCGAACGCAGAAACATGACGGTCGCGCATTATCCGCGGATCGGTCGCGCAGCCAATAGGGTAGGTCTTCACTACAGCCGATTCCCGCTGCTTTTGCCAACCTCGCCCCTTACATATCAGTCACTTGCCTCGCGAAAATTCCGCAGGCACTACCTGAATCGGCGAAGTTGGGCTAACTGGCGCTCGCGGCGTATGATGGCGGTCCGCCACAACAATT
>JBHHTZ010000778.1:0-2254 GCA_046753605.1 Anaerolineae bacterium | reverse complement strand
TGGTCAAAGGTCGCCTCAACAAGGTCCAGATCGACGTCACCACCGAGCAGGATCGCGACAACGACCTGCGGCGCACGCGGGAGAAGTTCCAGGCCAGTATCACGACCCTGGACCTGACCACCGGCGAGATCACTACCCTGGCCAACGAGACGGCGCTTCGCGAGTGGCTCACCGGGTGGCAGGACGTCCTGGCGGCGCGCATCGTGGAGACCTTCGAGCCGCTCCATCAGATGAGCTACGACGGCCTGGCTGGGTTCGTGGGCATTACCAGCCATCACTCGAAGCATCGCCATCTGCCGGGCCGTGCCCGTACCGGCTTGTTCGAGGCCCAACGCCAGGTGGTGGCCGCCCTCACCCGCCGCTATCTGGCCGGCCACCGCTTCGCCACCCTACAAGCAACAATGGGCACGGGAAAAACGACGATCGCGGCATCTCTGGCCGATGTCCTGAAGAAGTACCTGGCGCCGGATCGACCTTTCCCCGTTATAGTCGTGTGTCCGCCGCACTTGACAGAGAAGTGGCCGCGGGAGATCGCCGGCGTGGTGCCCATGGCGCGGGCGATGGTGGTCCGCCGGCCGCGCGACCTGGACGCCTACGTGCGGCAGCTCCAGCGCCTCGACCCGCGCACCCTGTGCGTGGCTGTGGTGTCCAGCGAGATGCTGAAGCTGGGATCGGGCTGGACGCCGGCGGTGGTCCGGCAGCGGGGGCGCTGCAAGCGCCTGGTCGAGGTCGTGCGCGATGGTGAGATCGTCGATGAAATCCAGCGTTTTGATACCTTCGCCTGCCCCCGATGCGGCGAGACCATCTACCACCGCGACGAGGCCGGCAACCCCACCTACCCGATCACCGACCACGAATACTTCGAGAAGCGCCGGGTGAAGTGCAACAACGTGGTGAGGAGGTGGATCGGCGACCCGGCCGGCAGCGGGGGGCACTGGGAGGAGGTGGAATGTGGCGAGCCGCTGTACCAGGAGTGGCGGGGGCGCTGGATCGAACCTGAGCGGGATGGCTTCGGCAACCTGCTGCCGCTGCCCGAGGTGCGCTACCCCATCGCCGAGTACATCAAACGTCGCTATCCTCACCTCGTCGAGCTCAGCGTGATCGATGAGGTCCACGAGTACAAAGGCCAATCCACCGACCGGGGCCACGCCTTCGGCACGCTGGTGCAGGTCAGTAAGCGCACCCTGGCCATGACCGGCACACTCTTCGGCGGCTTCGCAACCTCGTTGTTCTACCTGCTGCACCGGCTGGACCCCCGCATCCGGGCCGAATTCGCCTGGCGGGACGGTCAGCGCTTCGCCGCGCTGTACGGGGTCCTGGAGCGGGTTGCCCAGGACCGCGACAACCACCGCGACGACGAGTACGGCGTCTACTCCGGCCTGCGCCGGCGGCGCACGCGGGTCGTCGAGCGCCCGGGTATCTCGCCGGCCCTGGTCACCCGTCTGCTGGACAGCACCGTGTTCCTCGCGTTGGAGGACCTGGGCTTCGATCTGCCCACCTACACCGAGCATCCGGTCGTCTTACCCATGCTCAGCGGCGCCTGTCCTGAGCGAGGCCGAAGGGATGGCCGAGGCCCCGACCAGGCCGAGGTGTACCGGAATCTCCACGACACGCTGCTGACCGCAGCGCGGGAGGACTGGTCGTTGATGAGCGAGTACCTGCAGACCACGCTGGCCTGGCCCAACGCCTGCTGGCGAGACGAAGAGACCAGCGTGATGACCGTGCCGGCGTTGCCCGCCGACCGGCTGTACCCCAAGGAGGAGTGGCTGGTGGAGAAGTGTCGGGCCGAGCGGGAGCGGGGCCGGCGGGTGCTGGTCTACGTGCGCCAGACGGCCACGCGCGACATCCAGCCCCGACTGATGCAGATTCTCGGCGAGGCCGGCCTGCGCGCGGAGGTGCTGCGCAACAGCGTATCCACGCATCGCCGCGAGGCGTGGGTCCAGCGGCGGGTCAAAGCGGGCCTGGACGTGCTGATCTGCAATCCGCGATTGGTGCAGACCGGGCTGGACCTGATCGCCTTCCACACCCTGCTTTTCTACGAGCCGGAGTACTCGATCTACCTGATCCAGCAAGCCAGCCGGCGGTCGTGGCGGTTGGGGCAGACGGAGCCGGTGGAGGTGTACTTCGCAGTGTATGCCGACACCATGGAGCATCGGGCTGTGGCCCATGTGGGCGCCAAAGTCGCAGCGGCTCAATTACTTTATGGCGACGACGTGGCCGGCGCGCTGGTGGAGCAGGCGGGCGCCGGCGGCAG
>JBHHTZ010000777.1:0-2255 GCA_046753605.1 Anaerolineae bacterium | reverse complement strand
GGTCTCAGGGATTCCTCACTCCGCTGGCGCTCCGTTCGGAATGACATGTCGGGGTGGTGCGCCGTTACCGGATTATTCTCTCATTCTTCCTTACATAATTCGCGGCAACCCTGCGACAGGCTCAGGACGGCGCCCTCGCGAAACCGACCTTCGTCGGTTGGATTTCGCGTCGCCGAAGGGTGATCCTGCGACAGGCTCAGGACGGCGCTTCGCAATCGTAGGCGCGGTTTCAACCGCTTTCTTGACGCGACGCCCGGCCTGTGTTATAGTAGTCAACACGCCTGGCGAGGGCGCCCTTAAGCACAACAACGCTGGATGGTCGCCCGCCCCAGCCAGCCAGCCAACGAGCCATCCAGCCAACTACTTTCGGAGCAGACTCGTGGATGATCCCGCTCCGTCTCGCCTGGCAAAACATGTCATGAAACCAGAATTGATTCTGCAAAATGCTCATGTCTACACTGTAGACCCGACTAGGCCGTGGGCTGAGGCGGTGGCTTGTGCCCACGGCCGGATCGTCGCTGTGGGGCGGCACGATGAGCTGATTGGTCTCGCTGGCCCCGACACACAGGTCATCGATGCCGGCGGCAAGCTGGTGCTACCAGGGCTCACCGATGCCCACGTCCACTTCCGGCAGTACGCCATTCGGCAGCACCAGGTCAGCCTCTTTGGTCTGAGGGATTTCGACGAAGTGCGCCGGCGCGTTCGCCAGGCCGTCGAAAGCGCTGGGCCAGGCCAGTGGGTCCAGGGGTGGGGTTGGGATGAGGTCTTTTGGGGCATCACACCCTCTCGCACGCATCTGGACGACATCGCACCCTCTACACCGGTCGCGCTGGCCCGCATGGACATGCACACCTGGTGGGTGAACAGCGCCGCGTTGCAGCGGGCCGGCATCACCCGCGAGACGCCCGACCCCCCCGAAAGCCGCATCGAGCGCGACGCCGCCGGCGAACCGACCGGCATCCTGCGAGAGTGGAACGCCATCCGGCTGGTCCGAGACCTCATCCCGGAGCCCGGCGCCGGCACGCTGCGGGAATGGCTGCGGGACGCCATTGCCGACGCCCACCGGCTTGGACTGACCGGCATCCACGACCAGCGCACGGAGAGCGAGGGCCGCACCACCTTCCGCCAGTTCCAGGGCCTACGCCGACGTGATGAGCTCAAGTTGCGCGTCCACATGAACATCGCCGCCGAGTATCTGGCTGAGGCGGCCACATTGGGGCTGCAAGCTGGCTTCGGCGACGACCAACTGTGGATCGGTCACGTAAAGGCGTTCGCCGATGGCAGCATGGGCTCACGGACCGCGCTTATGCTGGAACCTTTCGAGGGTGATCCCGACAACCGAGGCATGGTAGTCACATCTGCTGACGAGCTGTGGGACCTGGCCGTCCGCGCCGACGAGGCCGGCTTTTCCCTGTCAGTTCACGCCATCGGCGACCGGGCGGTTCGAGATGTGATCAACGTCCTCAGCGAGTTTCAACGTGATGAGCCAGCGAGGGAATTCGGTGCTGGAGGTCGTGCCCCCCTGCCCCATCGCATCGAGCACGCGCAAGTGTTCCATCCCAACGACCTGGCGCGCCTGAGCCGGCACGGCATCGTCGCGTCGATGCAGCCGGTGCACTTGCAGAGCGACTGGCCCACAGCGGACCGGGTGTGGGGCCGGCGGTCCCGCTATGCGTACGCCTTTCGTTCGTTGCTCGACCAGGGCACTTGCCTGGCATTCGGCTCCGATGCGCCGGTTGCGCCCCTCAACCCGATGCTGGGCATCCACGCTGCCGTTACGCGGCAGGATGAACGGGGTGAACCGGAGGCCGGCTGGTACCCGGAGGAGCGCATCACGGTCGGCGAAGCGATCCACGGTTACACGATAGGGCCGGCGTACGTGGCCGGCAAGCAGCACGTCCAGGGTTCGATCACGCCGGGTAAGTGGGCCGACATGATCGTGTTATCGCGGAACATCTTTGAGATGCCGCCGGCCGAGATCGCGGGGACTGAAGTGGAGCTGACCGTCTTCGGTGGTGAGGTGGTGTATCGGAGATTGTTCGTAGGAACAACGTAGTGCATCCGACCCTCACTCATCGGTCGTGGATTCGGACCCGCTAACCATTTGGTAAGGCTTCCATGCCATAATAGTCGTGTTGGATGCAGAATAGTTGGCAGTTACATCGATCCCCCAGACTCTACAATCTTGACCGCTTCATCCGAGCTGCCTTCGCATTTGTTTGTTGTGGCAAGGAGGTGGAGACTCATGCCCGACG
>JBHHTZ010000776.1:0-2256 GCA_046753605.1 Anaerolineae bacterium | reverse complement strand
GGATATTGGGTATTGGCACTCCTCAACTGCAATACCCAATACCCAATATCCAATATCCAATATCCAATACCTGTTCATGAATCGGCTATTCGACGAGAACTTCCTACGACAACTCGAACGCCTGACCATCCTGAGCAAGCGCGCCATGGCCGGCGAGATTCAGGGGGAGCGACGGAGCCTGAAGCGCGGCCAGTCGGTGGAGTTTGCCGACTACCGGAACTACACGCGCGGCGACGACTTCCGGCAGATCGACTGGAACGTGTACGCGCGGCTGGAGCGGTTCTTTGTCAAGCTGTTCGTCGAGGAAGAGGACCTGACGGTGCATCTGCTGATCGATACCAGCCGGTCTATGGACTGGGGCGAGCCGGCCAAGCTCTGGTACGCTCAACGCGCGGCGGCAGCGCTGGGTTACATCGCCCTGGCCAACTTCGACCGCGTCACCGTCAGCGCCTTCAACGCCGGCCTGTCCGAGACCATGCAGCCCCGACGTGGTAAGCAGCAGTCGTTTGTCCTGTTCGATTTCCTGGCCGGACTCTCGGTTAACGGTGTAACCGACATGCGGACGTCGCTACAACGCTACGCTCAGCAGACACCGCGTCCCGGACCGCTCATGCTCATCTCGGACCTGCTGGACCCGGGCTGGCAGGATGGGCTGCGGGCCTTGCAATCGCGACCGTTCGAGATTACCATTCTTCATGTGCTGTCGCCCGACGAAATTGATCCGCCGCTGGAGGGCGATCTGCGCCTGATCGACGTTGAAACAGGCCGGCCCATCGAAGTGACCGCCGATTTCGACGTGTTGAACCGCTATCGCGACAACCTCCACGAGTGGTTCGAGGAGATTCGTCATTTTTGCAGCCGGCGCGGCATCTCTTATGTGCAGGTCGATACGTCCGTGCCCTTCGAGCGGCTGATCTTCTTCCTGTTGCAGCAGCGTGGGGTGTTGGGATGATGGAGATTGGAGGCTGGAGATTGGAGATTAGAGAATGGAAAATGGAGAATGGAGAATGGAGAATGGAGAAAGTTGATGAGGAAAAAGGTGGAAAAGAGCCTGCCCTGAGCCTGCCGAAGGGAAAAAGGCATTCTCTTTCCGATCCCCTTATTCCCTTATTCCCTTTTTCCCTTTTTCCCTTTCCCCCTTCCATCTTCCCCTTTCTATCCCTTCGACTATGCTCAGGACAGGCTTCCCTTTTCCTTTTTCTGTTCGCTGTCCAGCTTTTCCTGGCCGGCTGCACCGCCCTGCCTGACCTGCCGCTTCTGTCTACGCAGACGCCTACTGCCACACCCCAGCCGACCGCGACGGCTACACCGGAACCCACGGCGACACCAACCGCAACCCAGACGCCGACTCCCACGCAGACGCCGGCAGTGGTCATCCTGAAAACACCCAGGCCGCGCGATCGGGCCGCGCCGGAACCCACGCCGGCCGGCGACCTGATCGCCTACAGCGAACACCTGGACTTCTACGCCGAGTCAGACAACTACTGGGGGCAACACATCGACGACATCGGGCCGGCCATCGAAGGCGAGTTGCTGCGAGTGGCTGGCCGGCTACAGGCGGAGCTGCCAGAGGACCACATCCCCATATCAATCCAGGCGCCATCGACCAGTCCCCTGGTGCGCGGGATGGACTGCCCCGCCCGCGGGCTGTACTACGGACCCGCGGATCGCAAGCCACTGCTGATCATCTTTGCGGACGAAAGCACAAGTCGTGTGCAGGTCCTGGCCGTCGCAGCCCACGAGATGGCCCATCACCTGACCGAGACGAAGTTCGGCGACGGGGGCGACGTCCTGCTGAGCGAGGGCCTCGCCAACTGGGCCAGCCGCGACACCTGGTCAGCGTGGCAGGGCTGGCCCTCCTTCGATGCCGCCGTGCGCGAGTACCGCCGGCTAAACATCTATTTGCCGCTGGACGAGACCCTGAACTTCGACCCTGGTGTAGCCGGCGAACTCGGCCTCAGCAACTGCTTCGCTCTGCGCGATCTGCGATACAACGAGTGGTCCTCCTTCGTTGACTACCTCATCAACCGCTACGGATTTGAGATCATTGCCGAACTGTGGGCAGCCACCCTCGAAAACCAGCCTCCCTCGGACCGGAATCGGCGCCCCGGCGCAGCGCCCACCGCACCCGCGCGACGCCGGCCCATCCCCGGCCGGCCTGTCCCATCGCGCCCGGAGCGCGCCCTCACCGTAAACTACGCCGGCGTCCTGGGCAAAGACCTCCAGGAACTCGAACAGGACTGGCTACAATCTCTC
>JBHHTZ010000775.1:0-2256 GCA_046753605.1 Anaerolineae bacterium | reverse complement strand
TAACGGCGCCGAATTCGCTCGCGAACCTTCGCAAGGGTCCGTATGCCTGAGTAGTAACGGTCAGGAAACCTTCGGCGATCAAGCGTGAATGCGGCGGCCGGCCGGTTGTGTAGCACAGCATAAGCCACGTCTGTTGAGTATTGGACTTTGGACAGTCCAGTCGCTAACCGCCGAGAGCACAGAGGCCGCAGAGGAAAATCAAGTTTATCGCCTGGATGTTCAAGATTTTGAAAGGCGAATTTTGAAAATCTCAGCGCTCTCCGCGTTCTCTGCGATAAACCCGACCCTGTCACAACGATACAGGCTTTTGTCCAAAGTCCAGTGAGTAAGGTCGGGAGTACGTGATTAGCGAGGACGGAGAGATATTCGTTGACTCCCCGGAAGGAGGAATCAACGGATTCGAGGCGGACAGTCTCAATGAGAAATATACTGATCTGGCGATACGCAAGAGTTTCTTCGTGCCAAAGCTGTGCAATCAGTGCGATAATCCGCCGTGCATACAGGTGTGTCCGGTGGGGGCCACATACATCGCGTCGGGCGGGGTCGTGCTGATAGACAGAGACCGGTGCGTGGGGTGCAGATACTGCATCCAGGCATGTCCCTACGGAGCCAGGTTCCTCGACCCTCGCCTCAGGGTGGCAGACAAATGCACGTGGTGTTATCACAGGATCACGAACGGGCGCAGGCCGGCCTGTGTGGAGGCATGCCCCGTTGGCGCCAGGGCCTTTGGGGATTTGGACGATCCAGAGAGTGCTGTGAGCAAGGCGCTCACGGACGAAAGACTTGCCGTCTTGAAGCCCGATTTGGGAACTCGACCGAAGGTTCACTACGCAGGTTTGGAAGAAGGGGTCCGGTAACGATGGAAGGTTTCGTATACCCAAACGAACTGGAAGTGCAGTGGAGCCTGTTGATCGTGCTCTATCCGTATATCACGGGCCTGGTGGCCGGCGCTTTCATCATTTCATCTCTCTATCACGTGTTTGGGATCGCCCGGTTAAAACCTGTTGCGCGTCTATCTCTGGTTACTGCCCTCGCCTTCCTTCTGGTTGCTCCACTGCCTTTGCTACTACACCTGGGCCGGCCGGAACGGGCCTTTGAGATATTCCTGACGCCGAATCTGCGCTCCGCTATGTCCGGGTTTGGCTACATTTGGTTGTTGTATCTGATCCTGCTGCTTCTCGAAGTCTGGCTCGTGTTCAGGAAGGACATTGTCGAATCTGCAAGAACAAGCACAGGGCTCAAAAGGATCATCTACGGGACCCTGGCGCTGGGGGTCTACGATGTATCAGAGGAATCCCTGAGTGTGGACCACAAGCTCACGAAGATTCTGGCTGCCATTGGCATTCCAGGCGCCTGCCTACTGCACGGATACGTCGGTTTCATCTTCGGAGCGATCAAGGCCAATCCATGGTGGTCAACGCCCCTCATGCCGGTTATCTTTCTGTTGTCAGCCATCGTGTCGGGCATTGCCTTGCTGATCGTCGTATACGTCGTTGCAGCCACACTGACACGCCGGCCACTGGACCATGATTGCATAGCCTCCCTCGCGAGCTGGCTGCTGGGGTTCCTCGTCATAGACGTAGTGTTAGAGGGCCTGGAAGTCATCGTCAGGATGTACGAGTCCGAGGAGAGTTGGGGACTCATCCACCAACTGATCACACAGAAGATCAGTTTCACCTACTTCGGTCTCCAGCTTGGGCTAGGCGCCCTGATGCCGCTCATCATTCTGGGGACCATCGGCTTCATGAGGTTCAGTCCCCAAGTCAGGTCCGCTTTCAGGGTTATGGCCTCTGGCCTCATCCTCGTCGGCGTTTTTGCCATGCGTTGGAACGTGGTGATCGGTGGGCAACTGTTCTCCAAGAGCCTCCGAGGGTTCACGCAGTACACCCCACAGATCAGGGGGCAGGAAGGGGTTCTCACTGCTGCGGGTCTGCTGGCATTGCCGTTTATCATCCTCGCCCTGGAAGCGTGGCTTGTTCCGATCTGGCCTGAGAAACCAGCTCGAATAATCCCCCCATGGGGCGGTGAACTCACGTGAGAATCGCCCCAAACCTTGAGAGCGCATCGTAAGGCGTATCCAGTTGACCAGCCAAACACTCTGGGCCTGAAAAACGAGGCGCGGGGGGGCGGGGGGGCGAGAGAAGCGAGGCAAAGGCCCAGAAGGCTCAGGATCATTTCGATCTCCTTGGTTTCAGGAAGTAGGTCGGGAAGGCTGGAAGAAGTGGCGGGCAGCTCCCGTTGCCCGGGTGGCTCCAC
>JBHHTZ010000774.1:0-2256 GCA_046753605.1 Anaerolineae bacterium | reverse complement strand
CCGGGACCTCCTGATCGCCACCGCCCAGGCCGACGGTGTCGCTCCCCTGCTGCCTGCACCGGCACAGGTGCAGGCAGCAGGGGGTCCGTCCCTGTAACCCCAGCCCCCTATAACCTCCCTAACCTGGGGGGCGCTGAGTGGCCCTTTGATTGCCCCCCTGCCCCCCCAATCTGGGGGGAACCGGACACTCCCCCCAAGCCGGTCTCGGCTCGTCGGAGGGCTCGGCAGGATTCCACAGGCGCCAAGAGGCTGAGTTTCTGCTTGACCCCCGGCATGGGACGCACTATAATGGGGTGGGCAGGCTGTTCATAGGCCGGCGAAGCAACTCCGACGCCGGCCCTTCCACGGTTGCACCTGGTCGAACCCGTATCTTATGCCCGTGCCTTGCGTTCAGTAACAGGGGAAGTCGACGGATGCCTGGGCGCGCCGGGGCATCCGTACGCCAGCATGCCCGGCCGCGTCTCCCGATGACGGACATCTGTGGACACGCCGGCTATTAACCATCATCCTAATCGGAAAGAGTCGGGGAGGGCTATCTGTGGAACTTCGAGAATATGCCGCCATCATCTGGCATTGGTTGTGGCTCATCATCCTGGGCACGCTCCTGGCCGGCGGCACGGCCTTCATCGTCAGCCGGCAAATGACCCCCATCTACAGCGCATCCACCACCTTACTCATTAACCAGGCACGCAGCCCCAACGCGGCCAGTTACCAGGACATCATCACCAGCGAGCGTATTGCCAAGACGTATGCCGAACTGATGACTCAGCGCCCGATCCTGGAGCGGATGATGACGCTGGTTGGGCTGACGGAAGAAAACTTCGACCCCGACAGCATCCAGGTCACACCTGTGCGCGATACCCAACTGATCCGTATCAGTGCGGAGCACGCATCACCCCAGATCGCCGCCGAAGTTGCGAACACCTTACCCCAGGTCTTCATCGAGGAGAACGAAAAGACCCAGTCGGCGCGCTTCGCCAACTCCAAAGCTAACCTTTCGGCGCAGCTCGAAGCCCTGGATCAGGACATCCAGACGACCCAGGTGGCCATCGACCAGCTTGGGGAGCCCGAAACGGCGGCCGGCCAGACAGAGCTCACCCGTCTCCAGAGCACGCTGACCCAGTACCGGGACAGCTACACCAATCTGCTCCAGAGCTACGAGAGCCTCCGCCTGGCCGAAGCCCAGTCCCTGGACACCATCACCGTGGTCGAGCCGGCCAGGACCCCCGAGTCCCCCGTCCGCCCCCGGACCCGACTGAACACACTGCTGGCGGCCGTGGTGGGCGCCATGCTGGCCACCGGCGTGGCCTTCCTCATCGAATACCTGGATGATACCGTCAAGACCCCCGACGAGCTGCAACAGTTAGTTAATTTGCCGGCCCTGGGCATCATCGCCCGCATCCCTGGGGAGGAGTTGTCCGAACGTCTGGTAGCCACCCTCCAGCCGCGCTCGCCCATCTCCGAAGCCTACCGCACCTTGCGCACCAACCTGGAGTTCTCGGCTGTGGACAGCGGGCTGCACACCCTGGTCATCACCAGCAGCAACCCGATGGAGGGCAAGAGCACAACGGCCGCTAACCTGTCGATAGTTATGGCCCAGGCCGGCAAGCAGGTCATTCTGGTGGACGCCGACATGCGCCGGCCCATGATCCACACCTTGTTTGGCAGCTCCAACAACTACGGGCTGACCACTGCTATCGTGCAGGGCAATCCCTCGCCCATGGAGTACGTGCAGGAAACAGACGTGCCGAACCTGCGCATCATGACCACCGGACCCATTCCCCCCAACCCGGCTGAGATCCTCGGCTCGCAGCGTACGCGGGAGGTCATTGAGCACCTGAAAGAGGAAGCGGACCTGGTCATCTTCGACAGTCCGCCGGTCCTGGCCGTGACCGATGCCGCCGTCCTCTCCACGGTGGTAGACGGGGTGCTGCTGGTGCTGGAAGTTGGGCGCACGCGGCGCGACGTGATTTTTCGCTCGACGGATGCCTTGCGCCGTGTGGGAGCGCAGGTGCTGGGCGTAGCCCTGAACCGCGTGTCGTCGAAGCGCGGTGGGTACTACTACTACAAATACTACGAGTACGACTACTACTACGCCCGTGACGGCCGGGTGGACGAATCGGCCGGCCGGCCCGCGGGCGGGTCGCGCCGGCGCCGGCGAGGAGCCGGCGCCCTTCAACGCTGGTGGAACCGCGTGGCCGGCTGAGATGCCGGCGTTTGAAACCGCGCCTTTCCCCCCTCTAACTCCCCCCAGAG
>JBHHTZ010000773.1:0-2259 GCA_046753605.1 Anaerolineae bacterium | reverse complement strand
GGGGTGCGGCCCACGTGAGGCGACCCGGCCGACCCATTGACCCGCACCCCTCGATACGCGCTAAACGCTGCCCTTCGACAAGCTCAGGACGTCGTTTCGCGCTACTCGGGATGCTAACCGTCATATCCCCCGAACGGTTACGCCTCTTTTTCGCTCGCCCCTCAATACCCAATATCCAATACCCAATACCCAATATCCAATACCCAATACCCAATCCCCAATATCCAATACCCAATATCCAATACCCAGTCACTCCCCATCCCCCAACGACCGCGCATACCGCACAAGCTTACGCCACGTGGCTTTGTACGAGGCAACGGCGTACTTGGAGTCGCTCACCTTGCGCCTGAACTCGTAGAGATACGATGGCTCGCCGGCAAAGATCTCCGGGGAGAACTCATCGTAGTAGCCGTAGCCGCACACGAACCTGCCGATCAACCAGCAGTTATCGACGTGCTTCTGCCACGTCCGGTCCGACAGGCCGGTCGTCGCCAGTTCGTCCAGGAAGTCAAACAGGAATGCCCCCAACTGCCGGGCGAACTCGTGGGATGCCTCGTCCCAGTACCAGTCCGCGATAAAGTCTTCTAGCTCCTCGTTTGGTTCGTCCATCTCGCCATCCTCCTCGAAGTCAATCCAGTCCAATCCCAACAGGTCCACCGGGTAGCGCAGGGCAATCTGCCGGCCACCGTGAATCTCCGGCAGCTCGTACGTGGCTTCGGCGGGACGACGCAGGTAGCCGCTGCGTGCGTCGAGGTGCACGACCAGGAAGTCCGGGAGCACGCGCAGCGTCGCCGCCAGCCACATCAGTTCCGACGCGCTGGGGATGCCGAAATCGTCCTCAGGGCTCACCTTGATAGCCAGAGGATAGGCCCAGTCGCCGGCTACAGGCCAGCCGTACCGCTCCATCGCGTCCAGGTCGTCGAAGCTCATCGCCGTGGCCTCTTCAAAGACCAGACTGAACCACGACACCTGTGGCGTTGTCTGCTCCGGATCACGGCTGGTGAACATCGTGCGCAGATCGTCTTCCGATTCGTAGAGCGACAGCCCGAAGGTCTCGCGGCCGCTCCCAAGCACCAACGCGTAACGCGCCCGTCCGTCGGCCGGATAGCGAACCTCAATGGGGTCCGCGTTGTCGATCCAATCCCAGGGAGACTGCCGGTAGAAACCCGCCGCGGCCGCAAAGAACTCCTCAACCAGAGGCTGCGTAGCACCAGGCACACTCAACAGACCCGGAATCGGGTCCCGCTTGTTCATGTGGGCTTCCATCTCGCGCAAGGTGGCATCGACCAGCGGCAACCGGGCGCGATACTCACACCCGACGTCGATCTCGGCCAGGCGCGGAGCCAGCGCCTGGACCAGGTCGGCATCGTCCAGCACGATGCGGGCCGGCCGGCGACGCCGGCCAAACCCGACAAGCATGCGGGGCAGTGAAGTCCGCATCGCGTTGAGCAGTTCTTCCAGAACAACATCAGGGGTGGGGCGTTCGTCCTTGATCTCAGTCCGGCGGATGAACTCGCTCGCCTGTACCACCACCAAAACCACATAGGGGCGGTACGCAGGCTGGTCATCGGGCATGATCCAGGTGGGTGCGCGCCGTGCTGTGCAGAGCCAGGTCTCATCGCTCTGGCGCAGCCGGCGGACCTTGCTCAGAAGACGTTCAGTCACTCGATCCCTCCAATCTTTTCTCGCACAATTGTACCACAGATGTCCAAGGCAGTGGAGGCATGAGTCACCTAGGCAGGCTCGACCCATCGGGAGGCAGTTCCGGGGCCGGCCTCCCCTTGCTCCCCGGCCCCCATTGTGCTACAATACACCACGTAACTGGCCGGCTGAACCTACATACACGTCTACCCAAACTCGATGAAAGCCATCCGCTCGGTCCAGACACCCAACGCTAACCACAGCCCACCATGGGCTGACTCCGGTGCAAGGATTCCCCACACCCAATGTCCGAATCTCTCATATCACATGCGACAACCGTCTTTCCACAGAAGGAGGTGATGACATCACACCGGCGCCTGATGTTCTCGTGACGTTGACCGTGTTTTCCACGTGACGTTCCACAGTCGGGTCGTGAAACGCCAGGACTCGCTCACATCACGTTTCACGAGCCCATTTCACCTTCGCGAGGAGGGTAAACTCATGTCTCACAAACTGTCTCTGTTGTTCATCGCCGCGCTGCTCGCCGGCCTGCTGGCAGCGTGCGCAGCACCAACACCACCCCCGGCCGCCGCGCCGACGGAGGCGCCACAGGCAGAG
>JBHHTZ010000772.1:0-2262 GCA_046753605.1 Anaerolineae bacterium | reverse complement strand
TGTCTCCGATACGCTTCCACACGATACGCGCCCGGCTCACTGGTCCGGTAGCGCAACCTTCGCCCGTGATGCTCGGCTACGACCCGACCGTGGCGTATCAGGCGCAGATGGGCCGGCAGTGGTGAGACTACTTCCAGCGTCACATCACCTGCCAGTGGAACTTCCCCACCCATGCTGACCTTCCCACCACTGCCCCGAGCGACAAACCGGAAGCCTGCGGCGTCCCCAATCCGGTCGTACGCGACGAAGGCGCGGCCCGCACCCAACGCAGAGTACACTCGCGCTGCGTCGTGCTCCACCTCGCCGTTGAATGGCTCGTCGCACAGAATGTGGAGCCGCACAGCCCGGAATAGCCAATCATACGGCAGCACGGGTCGATTGAACAGTCCCTTCCGATAGACAGTGCCATGCGCATCTGGTCCACCGATGATAGCCACACGCCGGCCACCAGCCAACAGCTCATCCCAGCGCGCCAGCGTCGTGGGAAACGGTCCACGCAGCCCCAGGGACGGTAAAAAGGCCATCAGAAGCGCCTGCGGCAGATTGGGCACATGCGCCTTGAACTCGCTCATGGTGTTCCAGAGCTCAAGCCCGGTGTAGCCTTCCACCTGCCAGTCGCGCCAGTCGAGGTCCGGCTCACCGGAATAAGCGGCCGAGTACTCGAAGGGATGGGCGATGAAGGCCAGCCCGCCGGCCTCTCGCACAGCATCAATCACGGCTTGCACGTCCTGAGCTTTGTCGGCCAGGCTGCGTCCGACGCCGAAAACGAGCAGATGGCTACTCTCCAGCTCACGATCTTCATCGTGGACTTCCTCGCCTACCAGAAGCAGAACGTCGCCGTAGCGTCCTTCGGCCCGGGGAACCCGCACATTGTGGTCGGTGACGATCACGAAGTCCAGGCCGGCCTGGCCGGCGAGGAAACCAATCTCGTCGTGTGTGGCCACCCCATCCGAATGCACGGTGTGCATGTGGATAGCGCCCACGTACTCCTGTGCGTCTGTGTGCTCCATAGCCCAACTATCTTGACAACGCTGAATCAGACAAAGGTCGTAAGTGATCAGTAAGCAGTAAACAGTGATCAGTGATCAGTAGTAACTGATCAACTGTTTACTGATCACTGTTTACTGGTTTCTTCCTTTCCTCTTCGACGAGCACACGGCGGAGCACCTTACCCACCAGTGTCTTGGGAAGCGACTGGCGGAACTCGACCTCCTTCGGCGCCTTGTACGCGGCCAGTTGCTCCTTGCAGAACTGAATCAACTCGTCTTCTGAGACGGATGCGCCTTCTTTCAGGACGACGTAGGCCTTGATCATCTCGCCGTAGTACTCGTGGGGCACGCCGGCCACCGCTGCCTCCTGCACAGCCGGGTGCTGGTAGAGCACTTCTTCCACATCGCGGGGATAGACGTTGTAGCCGCCGGTGATGATCATATCCTTCTTCCGATCCACGATGAAGAAGTAGCCGTCATCACCCATGTAAGCGATGTCGCCGGTGTGGAGCCAGCCGTCCTTCAACGTCTCGGCCGTCTCCTCTGGCCGGTTGAGATAACCCTGCATCAATTGGGGGCCTCGGATGCACAACTCCCCCGCCTCGCCGGCCGGCAGCGCCTCGCCCGTCTCCAGGTCCTCGATTTTGCACTCCACGTCCGGCAGCGGCAGCCCGATAGAGCCGGGCTTGTTCAGGCCGTTGATCGGGTTACAATGCGTTGCCGTCGGCGCTTCCGACAGGCCGTAGCCTTCGCAGAGTTTGCCGCCGGTCAGCTCTTCGAAGCGTTTCTTGACCTCGACCGGTAGCGGTGCGGCCCCGCTGATGCACGCGCGAATGGAGCGCACATCGTACTTGCTGACCTCCGGGTGATTGTTGATGGCGACGTACATGGCCGGCACACCCGGAAAGAAGGTCGGCTTGTACTTGTCGATGGCCTTGAGAACATCCTCAAGATTGAACTGTGGCAGCAACACCATCCGCGCCGCCTGATAGATGGCCGTGCTCATGCACGCCACCATGCCATACACGTGGAAGAAGGGAATCACTGCCAGATAGGTCTCGTCACCTTCGCGCCTGTCTGGTACCCAGGCATCGATCTGCAAGGCATCGGCTACCAGGGCGCGATGGGGCGCGACGGCTCCCTTGGACACGCCGGTTGTGCCTCCGGTGTACTGATAGATCGCCACGTCATCCGGCCCGACCTCGACGCCGGCGCCGCCAGTCGGCTGCCAGCTGACCCAATCCTGGAACCAGTGGTGGCCGGCTGCCAGCTC
>JBHHTZ010000771.1:0-2273 GCA_046753605.1 Anaerolineae bacterium | reverse complement strand
AGGAGCTGATCGAATGGGACCCGTGGGGGCCATTCACAGCACACAAAACGCTGCATGTTCAGGCTGCCGGCGGTCCGCCTGTGCTGACCTACAACGTACATGCCCAGTACCGCGACGAGAAAGGGAACCTCTCGCGATCGTACTGTGACTGGGTCGTATTAGCCAGGGATGGATACGTGCTCGTGCCCCGCGTTTACCTGCCGCTGATACGACGTCAACCCAAGGTTCATTGACACTTGAATTGGAGGGAAGTATTATGAAATACGGACATCTGCTACGAACTCTGTCAGTCGTGTTGACGCTCTCTCTGGGTCTACTTGTAGTCGGCCCGGCGGTCAATTCACCGGACATATCGGCACGTGCCGCCCACACGGACCAGAGCGGCTCGCCTGGTCTCGGGGTTCACGGGAACACAGCCGGCAGCGTGGCTGCGCCAGATCGCTTGTTGTCTTCACCCAGGTCAGCGGTACTGACAACAGCCGTAGCCGGGAGCAAGTGGTACACTTACGCCAACGGCGACGACATCCTCGTTCTGGAGATGGAGGGCGAAATCCTCTGGGCCGGCACCCGCGCCGGCGGTGTCGTGCGCTGGGACACACGGGATGGCACCTTCGTTCAGTTCCTCAAGCCCCAGGACAGGCTGGCCGGCAACACCGTGCGCGACATCTACATCGACGCCGATGGGAACAAGTGGCTGGCCACCGACGAAGGCCTCAGCGTCCTGGACGACAACGGAACGCCGGACAAGGCCGATGATATATGGTACACGTTCACTTCCTGGCCCATCGGCAGCTATT
Source organism: Anaerolineae bacterium (assembly GCA_046753605.1). Classification (GTDB taxonomy): domain Bacteria; phylum Chloroflexota; class Anaerolineae; order Epilineales; family JAANWY01; genus JBHHTZ01. The sequence goes on along the minus strand of JBHHTZ010000771.1, from coordinate 1,476 downwards.
TCCCCTCCAACAGGATCACCGCTGTGGCCATGGACGAGGCCGGCTTCCTCTGGATCGGCACCAGCCAGTACTGGGACGCGGAGGCCGAAGCGTACGTGGGTGGCGGGCTGGTCAAGATAGACCCCCAGGGGACCCTGAACCCGGCCGACGATGAGTGGCTCCAGACTTACACCGTGGAGAACACCATCTCATACACTCATGGTACCATCATTCTGGGCCTGGCGTCCGATAACATCACCGACATTCTGCCCGTGCCTGGCAATCGCATGTGGGTGGCTACGGGGCGGCAGTGGGTGTTCAACCCGCCCGCCCAGAACGATCCGGTCGGGCACTGGGTTCAGCTCTACGGTGGGCTGAGCCGGCTGGACCACGCCGGCACGCCCAGGATGGAGGACGATACCTGGCAGACCTGGACTTGTGAGTCGGGACCCCAATACAGCCCCGAGGTCAGTTGCACCATCAACCAGTTGCAGTTGGATGCCAGTGGTTACGTCTGGGCCGCTCAGCGGGGTAGAGGCGCTATCGCCTTTCCGCATGATGTGGATCAGGCGTTTGAGCCTGTTCGGTTTGACAGATCGGATGGACTGCCGACCAACGACATCCAGAGCATCACCTTTGGTCCGCGGGGTGCCCCTGAGTGGCAGAACACGGTCTGGATCAGCACCTACTACGCGGCTGGCGGATCTGGTCGCGGGGTAGCTGTGCTGGATCACAAGGGGACGGTCCAGGACAAGGCGGACGACATCTGGAACGACCGGACGCCTGTTCCTGGTGAGGAGATCACCACCGACAGCGGCCTGCCGGGGGACCGGGTCCAGGCCATGGTCACGGGAGGCGGCAAAATCTGGATGGGCATCGGCGGTCGGTTCGGTACAGCGCATGGTATCAGTGCATTCGACCTCAGCCAGCAGGCGCTACAGTCTCCTCTGAGCACAGTCAGTTCTGGCCCTTCGACCCTTCGGCTGGCTCAGGATAGCACCGGCCTCAGCACAGGCCTGCCGTACAACTACGTCACCGATCTGGCCATGGGGCAGCCAGGCACCCGCTGGGAGAACCAGGTGTGGATTGCCACGGGCAACAAGCGGGAGCATAGATACGGCGTAGGTGTCCTGCTGCTGAACACCCAGGGGACCGCGGATCCCTCAGATGACACGTGGACGCAATTCACCAAGGAGAACACCGACGATGATGGCCTGCCCCCCTGGACCGGCCTGGCCAGCAACAACGTCACGGCTATCGCCATCAACGGCGACTACGTCTGGTTTGGCACTCAGCCGGCCACGTGGGATGCCGGGGAAGGTGTGAGAGGCGGCGAGTGGACCGACGGCGGGTTGAGCGTCTACGACGGTGAGCGTTGGACGACCCGAACCGACGATAACACAGGCGGTCAATATGCCGGCATGCTCGACGACCGGATATCGGCCCTCGCCATCGGCTGTAATGGCGAAATCTGGATCGGTCTGGGGAACCTGCGGG
>JBHHTZ010000770.1:0-2274 GCA_046753605.1 Anaerolineae bacterium | reverse complement strand
CCTGGAGCTTGCGCACGTAGTACAACACCTGCTGGGTCCGGCCCACGGCGAAGGAAGGGATGAGCAAAACACCACCCTGGTCAACGACGGATCCGAGCACGCCCGCCAGGACGTCCTCGATGGAGCCCTCGTGGTGGCGCCGGTTGCCGTAGGTCGATTCCACCAGCAGGTAGTCAGCCGTCGTCACGGTGTGGGGAGGCTTCATCACCTCGGCATCATAGCGCCCCAAGTCCCCGGAGAATACCACGTGCCGGGGACCGGCCCTTCGACCCCGCTCAGGACCGGCCTGGTCCTCCACGTCTGCCTCCAGGATGGCCGAGCCGAGGATGTGGCCGGCTGGTCGCCAGGTGGCGGTCAGCCCATCCAGGGCCAGCGGCTGGTCGAAGGGAACGGGGCGCAACAGTTCCAGAGTTCGCTCAGCATCCGGGATAGTGTAGAGGGGCAAGGCCGGCTTGTGCCGGCTGTAGCCCTTCTTGTTGGCATAGGCGGCGTCCTGCTCCTGCAAGTAGGCCGAGTCCGGGAGCATGATCTCCGCCAGGGCGCAGGTGGCCTCGGTGGCGTAGATGGGGCCGCGGAAGCCCTGGCGCACCAGACGCGGCAGGTAGCCGGTGTGGTCGATGTGAGCATGGGTCAGCAGGATGGCCTCCACCTGTTCAGGCGGCAGGGGGAAAGGGTCCCAGTTCATCGTCTTGAGCCGGCGTCCGCCCTGGAAGAGGCCGCAGTCTACAAGGTAGGATCGGCTACCTGCCCGCAGCAGAAAGCGGGACCCCGTCACCGTCCCGGCTGCACCAAGGAAACTTAGTTCCCAGTTCATTGCAATCTCCATGTCATTCGAGGGGGTTATCTTGCCGGGTGTAGCGCCACGGGTCGTCCCGGAACCGGGCCAGGCAGGCTGTGGAGCAGAAGAGGTAGCGATTGCTCCGGTAGACGATGCTACCTGCGGCGTGCTCGGGTGCCACCGCCATGCCGCACACCGGGTCCACCGGCCAGGCGGTGTCCACAGTCGCCGGCATTCCCTCCGGCTGGAAGCGGCCGTCGCGTAGCACCAGGCAGTGGAATCCCTGTTCGGTCTCGCCTCCCGCCGGCACGACACAGGCCCGGAGGCTGACGTAGCGGTCCAGGCCGGAGATGGTCAGCTTGCGGCCCAGTAGCTTCTCCACCTGGAACAGGCCGGCCGGGTTGTCCATCGCCACCTCGATGTGGGCCGGCATTTCCTCACCGGCCCGGATGGTCACCTCGCGAATCGCCATAGCCGACACGGCGTGGATATCCGCCTTGCCGCGGTCGAAGGCCACCTGGCCTCGCCCCTGGGTCATGTCCGCCCCATCGGCCACGGCCACGATGGCGCCCTCCAGCGTGACCGGTGCCGGGGTACAGTCGTGGCTTGCGATAGCCGAGAGGATAAAGCCGGTTAGCACCTGGCGTCGGGCGGGGTCGGTGTAGAGGTCTGGCAAATGGCGGGCTAACACTGGCTGCGCCAGCACCACGCTGTATACCTCGTGACTCTCCCGGGCCACCTGGTTGCCTACATCGTGCAGCAGGGCCGCTGCCAGGACGACGGCGAAGGCGTCCTCCAACATGCCGGCGTCGCTGGTCACCACGTCGGGTTGGACGCCGGCCTCTGCCAATAGATGGAGCAGCCGCAAAGCGTTGGCCGCCACCACTTGGGCGTGCATCTGGCCATGGTCGTTGTAGCCCAGTTTCTCTACCGCCATATAGCCCGTCAGGTCCCACAGGGCCAGGGTCTGAGGGTCGGCCAGCAGGCGGGTGTAGAAGGTGGCTGCCCGGCTGTGATCCGCAGTCAGGTCGGCGATGGTCCGGTCGGCGGCGTGGGCCAGGCGGTGGTAGTCCCAGTCCAGGGACACACGTACCCCGTGACCCACGTGAGTACAGGGCCACCGAGCTACCTGTGACTCGCTCATTCATGCCCCTCAGTCGGCCAGGGCGTCGGTGGCCGGCATCACGGCCAGCACGTCGGCCCAGTAGTGGTGCCGGCCATCATTGCCGGCATTAGCGACAGCTTCCAACAGGGCGTCTGGGCTTAACTGCTGTGGGTCGTAAGCCGCGGCGGCAAGGCCCTGCTCCAAGAAGACGTCAGCTAGCAAGACACCGTCCAGGCTCAAGAGTCCGTTGCGCACCCGCAACGCACACCGCGGGCAGCCCATGCCACCGACGGACAGGTAGGCAGCCATGGCTGTTGCCAACGCAGCCTCATCCAGGGGTTTGTCCAGGGGTTCGACATGACAGTTGTCGTTTTCCATGCGAGAATTCCTT
>JBHHTZ010000769.1:0-2283 GCA_046753605.1 Anaerolineae bacterium | reverse complement strand
GCCGGCACGACGGGGGCAGGGAACCGTCTCATGATGAATCTTTCCTTTTGATTCTCCCACTAGCCGACAGGAGACTAAAACCTTGTGGCCGCAGTCAACATGATGCAACAAACCGTGTCACGAAACTATGAGTAACCTTGCGTTCACCTGGCTTCAACAGCGACCGGAATCAGCAACGGTTCGCCGAGGGACGGGCCACCGGCACGGGATACCACCAGACGGAGTTGATAGCGGCCTGGGGCAAGGTTGGCCGGCAGGGGGAAGTCATGCGCGTCGCGTACCACCTCGCCGGCTGACCAGCTCGATGCCGGATAGATACCGTCTGTGGGTGTCACCTTGATCCGAGATTGAGCCTGCTTGTCTTTCAGAAGGGTGAGATTCAGCTCCAGGTCGAAGCCTGGCGAGGTCCGAGCCTGCCAGAACATTACCACTCGCAGCGTGTCACCGGGGTGAATCGGGACCCCCGGCTGGTTTTCCGCACCCCGCTTGTCCAGCGTGTAACCCAGGAGCCTCACCGCGCCGTAGTCCTGCCCCACCCGCTGTGACAGATTCAGGGCCTCAATGGGCGGGGGGACCTGGGGAGCGACCACGCGGATCGTGCCCAGGTCGATGAAATCGCCGGCTGGCTGTCCATCCCGTGTCACGGGCAGCCGCTGGCCGGTTTTCAGATGGTACATGCCGGTGATGAGCCGGTAGTCAGCCGGCGGTGTGCCGGGCCGCACCCACAGCCCATACCGATCGACGATGGTGTCGCCGGGCTCCCACGTCGTGGTCAGGCGCGCACCCCCGCCGGGTTCGGCATCCCGCTGGGCAATGAGTTGGTTTGTCGGGCTGAGCAACTGGACGAACACTTTGTAGCGCGCTTCGAGCGGTGCGCTCGCCTGCCAACGCAGCGTGAGCGGGAGCACATCGCCCGACTCGACGCTCCGTGTAACCAGCTTCGCGTCTCGCAACGTGATCTTGTCACCAAGCTGCGCCCCGATGTCATACGCCGTGCCCTGTTCGGCCGCCGGCGGCACAGCGTACAGCACCAGCCGCACGTTGCCGTACCAGGCATCCATCGCTTTGTAGGTATGCTCATCCAACCAACTCTCGACAATGCCTTCGGGATCGCTTTCGTCTGTGGCCCAGAAGATGCCGTAGATTCGGCCGTGCTGACTGACGATCTGCTGGAGCTCGGCTCGGACTCCGCCAGCATCTGGCGGACGTTCTCTCGGGAGGGGGTACTGGGACAGCGAGCCGTTGTAGTAGTAGTCGAAGATTTCGATTTGGCTGGGGGCGTTGAGTAACACTGCGTCGGATGGCCGGCCCGTGGCCTCGATCACGCGGGCGATGCCACGGTAGTCGTCGCGCGCGTAGTCGGGGTTGAAGTAGTAGTTTTCGAGGGAGCGGACGGTGGGAACCAGCAAAAGGGTGAGTAGAGCGATGGTGGGGAGTATGGCGTATGGCATACTGCGTATTGCGTATTGCGTATTGCGTGAAACGTGAAGCGTGAACTTCTTCGACAGACTCTTCGTCAAGCTCTCGACCGGGATCAGAACGGCGCGTGAAACGTGGTGGATGCCGAGGGCGAGGAGGAGGTGGAAGGGGGGGGTGGCCAGGAGCAGGAATTTTGGGTTGTAGAGGGGCCGGCGCAGGGAGAGGAGGTACATGGCGGCGATGGGGGTCAGGAGGTAGAGGGTTGTGGTTAGGCAGGGCAAGCCTTGAGAATTGTGAATTGTCAATTGTGAATTGCGAATTGCCACCCCGATCAGGCCGACAAGGAAGAGTAGGGCGAAGGCCCAGATGGCCGGCGTGGTGCGCGGCTCGACGCTGAGGCCCAGGCTGAAGATGCGCAAGGTGTCGCGCAGCAGGAAGGCCAGGCTGAAGGGCCGACTCACCGCCGGCCACGCCTGCACCTGTCGCCACGTCAGGGCCAGCCATGGCAGGTAAAGCAGTGCCACCGCGATCTGGGCGGCGGCCCACCGGATGGCGAACCCCAGCCGGCGCCAGCCCCCCTGGCCCCCCCAACCCGGGGGGGCCCGGACCACCCCCCCGGATTGGGGGGGGGGGGGGGCCGCCCGCCCCCCCACCCCCCCCCCCCCCGTACCCGCCAGCAGCACGGTGAAGCCGAAGTAGTGGGTGTACAGCACCAGCGCCGATACCAGGATGTAGGCGGTCCAGAGGATTGGAGATTGGATATTGGGTATTGGGTATTGGGTATTGCGTCCCTGGTGGCCAATATCCAATATCCAATATCCAATACCCAATACCCATCTTCTGGCAAGTTCGACAGCCAACACC
>JBHHTZ010000768.1:0-2292 GCA_046753605.1 Anaerolineae bacterium | reverse complement strand
CAACTCTGGCGCGGCCTACGTTTTCGTCCGTACTGCCGGCGTGTGGACGGAGGATCTCAAGATTACCGCAAGCGACGGGGACGAAGAGGACCAGTTCGGCTACAGCGTGTCGCTCAGCGGGGGAACGGCTCTGATCGGTGCTGCCAGGGACGATGACAACGGCGACCATTCGGGATCGACCTACGTGTTTCAGGGACCGACGCCCCCTCCCACGGAGACACCACGCCCGACAGCCACGCCGACCCGCACGCCAACCGCCACGCCGGCCATGCCCACAGCGACGGCGACGATGCCGCCGCGCCTGAACTACCTGCCGCTAATCGCGCGTCAATCGCGGACATCTGCCGGCCTGTCTCGGCCGTAGCTGCGGCAGCCCCTTTGCCGGCTAGTACCCAAGAGCGATTAGCCCCGCCGTCAGCACACCGGCCAGGCCGACGATCAGCAGCCCGTAGATCAGGTTGAGCCGCAGCACTTCCCCCTCCTGGCCGGCCAGGCCGGCGGTGCTGCACCCCACGATCACCTTGGCCGGCGCGAACATGCTGCCGATAGCGCCCCCCACATTTTGAGCCCCCAGGATGACAACGGCGTTCAACCCGATAATCTCAGCGGCGTGCAGTTGGAGTGGCGCGAACACCACATTCGAGTTGGTGTTGCTGCCGGTCATGAAAGCCCCCAGAGCGCCGATGAACGGCGCAATGAAGGGGAAAGCACCGCCGACGGTCTGGCTGAGGCCCTGAGCCAGTGTGAAGGTCATGCCGCTATCCGCCATGAACAGCGCCATGCCGACCAGCGACGCGATCCCAAGCGTCGATTTGACGGACCCTCGGATCGTGTCAGCGACGATACGCCCCGGCGCCCCCGGCTTGTAGCAACCCAGCCAACGGTAGATCAGATACGAAAGGACGCAGGTGTAGACCAGAACCGCGCCGGCATGACCGAAAACGCTGATGGTGCGACCGGCGCCGGCGGGGTTCACCCATCCCAACGCCGTCTGCGTCTGGGAGAAGTGTACGACGATTTTGACTCGATTCAGCAGCGCGTGAATCGGTGGAACAAGCTGAGCCAGGACGATCAGGACCAGCAGCACAAGGTAGGCCGAAAGCGCCGTAGGCGGGCTCAAAGGATTGGTGTAGTTGTTCGCCCGCCGGTGGTTGGCGGCGCGCTCTTCGGGCGTGCCCTGATACATGCGCAGGCGGGCCAGGCCGGCCACGACGATCAGCCCGACCAGGCCGGCGATGAAAGAGGCCAGATTCCACAGACCGTTCGTCGCCATGAGATACTGCACGACTGCCATCACACCACCGACGACGAGGACCGCCGGCAGGCTGTGGCGCAGCGACGACCATCCCCGGTACAGGTAGGCCGGCGCCAGTCCGCACGGAATGGCCGCAATCCCCAGCATCAGCGCCGACCACGGTGCCAATGTCGGACCGTCCAAGCCGGTCACGGCCATCATGGCGTAAAACGAGGAAGCCACGCTACCAAAAGTGACGGCCCACGAATGCCCCACGCTGGTCGCAACGACGCTGGTCACGGCCGGAAAACCCAGGCCGATGAGCAGTGGTGCAACGACGGCGATGGGCACACCAAAACCGGTGACGCCCTGGAGAAACGAGGAGAACACCCAACTCAAAATCAGGAGCTGCATGGTGCGGTCGGCTGTCAGGCGGGCGACGCCCATGCTGATGACCTCCAGCGCGCCGGCCTCGTTTACCACGTGGTACAGGGCCAGGGCGAACCAGATGATGTAGAGGACGTACAGGCTGAGGAGCAGGCTTTTGATCTGGCTGTAGAACAGCAACTGCGGGCCGGCGCCGAAGAAGAGGCCGGCCACGACCAGGGCGGCCAGCCAGCCGACCGGGCCGGCCTTCGCCCCACCCCAGCGCCGGCCGACCATGAGGATCAGGACGACGAGGATCGGTGAGAGGGCCAGGAGCCAGGTGGGTGAAGTGATGGGCGACGTAGGGCTCATTCAGTTTACCCGCGCCATCCGACGAATGAATTCGCCGGCTGATACACAAAGTGCGTTGCAAACGCACTGCTTCGCCCTCTGTTCAACCTGCTTATGAAGTTTCAAGAATTCATCGGGCCACCGCCGCGCAGATGTCATTCCGAAGGGAGCGCCAGCGGAGTGAGGAATCCCTGGAACCGTGCTAGAAAGGGCGCGGCCCGTTGGCAAAAGCGTCAACAGCCATTCGGAAGAGAACTGGCTGTTCCCCCACCGAAGCCACTTGTCAGAGTACGGTCTCAGGGATTCCTCACTCCGCTGGCGCTCCGTTCGGAATGACATTA
>JBHHTZ010000767.1:0-2293 GCA_046753605.1 Anaerolineae bacterium | reverse complement strand
GCCTGGGTGTTGGTGAAGCTACCTGCACCGACGTAGCGCGAGACCTGGAATGCCCCTGCACTTGTCAGATCACCGATGACATCCGAGCCATCAAGCAGTTCGATGGTCCAGCCAGTGAGGTCAAGGCCGGCGGCGTTGATCAGCAATTCTGTCCACTCATCGACGCCCGAGCTGATGGGTCCGCCACCATCAGTGCCATCAAAGCCGGTTGTTGACCAATCGGTCTTAGGATCGGTTACAACTTCGTTGACCACCACGCTGCCAGCCGGCACTGAGGTTGGGCTGGGTGTGGGCGTAGGCAACTGGCCATTCGACGTGCCAAGCGTAGCTGCTTGTCGAGCGAAGTCGGCCGCATCGTCGTCGGTATCGGCGCCGTCCGGTACGCGAGCGATGGCTTCGTCGGCGGGGCTGGTAGCATTGCCGTCTTCGCCTGGCGCCGGAGCACCATCACCGGGTTGACCCGCATCTCCTACCTCAACGTCATCAACAACCGCCCCCGTTGCATCGCGCAGGACGATGAAGATGTCATTGTTCATTCTCCCACTACCGGCCACGTTTCCCAAGATCAGGCGATCACCGGCCTGGGTGTTGGTAAAGCTACCTGCACCGACGTACCGCGAGACCTGGAATGCCCCTGCACTTGTCAGATCACCGATGACGTCCGAGCCATCGAGTAGTTCGATGGTCCAACCGGTGAGGTCAAGGCCGGCCGTGTTGACCAGCAGTTCCGTCCATTCATCGACGCCCTGACTGATCGTGCCACCCCCATCCGCGCCATCAAAACCAGTGGTTGACCAGTCAGTCTGAGGATCGGTCACGACTTCGTTGATGACCACCTGGGGCACGACCGCCGGCTGTGCGCCGGCCTGCGCGAAGAGGACGGCCAGGAAGAGGATAATGCTGACGCCAAGAATGGCCTGTCGCTGCCCCATGATCTCCCCCCAGAGAGTCTTCGATGGCTACCCTATCACCGGTAATCTGCCAACTCTCAACGGGTAACCTTCAGGTTTGAACCGTTCCCTCATTCGCCTATCATAAGCCAACAGGGCCTTGCCCATCTCCTCGACGTCGAAGTCGGGCCAGAAGACGGGGGTGACGTACAGCTCGGCGAAGGCGGCCTGCCAGGGGAAGAAGTTGCTGAGGCGTTTCTCGCCGCCGGTGCGGATGACCAGGTCCATGGGGGGCAGGCCGGCGGTGTCCAGGTAGTTGTCGAACAATCTTTCTGTAACCTGCTCGGCCGGCACGCCGGCGGCAACAATCTGCCGGGCGGCCTCCAGGATGTCTTGCCGGCCTCCGTAGTTGAAGGCGATGCCGAGCACGTAGTCGCGGTTGTGGCTGGTCATTGCCACGGCCTGGCGAACTTTCGCGGCCAGCGGCTCTGGGACGCCTTCAAGGGAGCCCAGGTGTCGCAACTGGACGCCCTGGCGGTTGAAGTTGGGGACCTCGCGGTCGATGACGTATTCCAGGATGCGGAAGAAGCCGGTGATTTCGTCGGGGGGCCGGCCCCAATTCTCGGTGGAGAAGACGTAGAGGGTGACAACGCGGATGTCGAATATCTGGCAGGCTTCCAGGACACGCCGCACGTTCTCGGTGCCGAAGCGGTGTCCCACCAGTCGCGGGAAGCGTCGCTGCCGTGCCCAGCGACCATTGCCGTCCATCATAATGCCGATGTGCTTAGGGCGATAGCGAAGGGTGTCTAACGTCTGGTTCAAGAGATGTTCCCCTCCTGCGGAAAGCAAGACAAGCTGACAACTGGGCGTGTGAATCGAGGGCACATTGTAGTATTTTTTTGGGGTATCGTCAAACTGGCTTTAATCTGTAATCGATTTGGGTGGGTCGGGCCGTATCTAACGGGCCTTCCTTCCGTTGTTTGACATAGATAGTGTGTTGAATTCAGCAGCAAGTGATTATATCACCCCGCAACTTTCCGCACGAGGTTTGACTGCACGAGTTGTGATGCTGTGAGGCGTGATCTTTGCCGGCATCACATGCTCTGTACACCGCGTTGTAGACCTGACTCGCACTGGTACGATGGGGGGAGTCAGCAAAAGGTGAAAACCGAAGATCTGGCCCATCTTGCCTGGCGAATGAATTCACGGCAACGTTTGCGAAGCCGGCCCTTCGGCGGGATCAGGACGGACCTCCGCCGGCTGGGCCAGTCGCCGCAGGGCGACTTTACAATGGTAGGTGCAGTTTCAACTGCCTGCCTTCGATGAATCTGTTCCGGGAAAGGCTTCATCAGGAAAAGGAGGGAGCCAATCATGTACACGCGGGTTGTTGCTACTGGCGTTCT
>JBHHTZ010000766.1:0-2296 GCA_046753605.1 Anaerolineae bacterium | reverse complement strand
CGGCGTGCTGTCATCCGATGAAGCGAAACAATTGGAAGAGAAGATTGACCAAATCTTGGAGATTGGAGATTAGAGATTAGAGATTGGAGATTGCGTACCACTGCTTGTCAAGCTACTCTCCAATCTCCAATCTCTAATCTCTGGGTAGCTGTTCAGGGGATATCGAGGTTAGCATCCCAAGTAGCGCGAAACGACGTCGTTCGCAGCTACTCGGGATGCTCCATGAGTTACCCCGTGAACGCTTACATCTCTGGCAGCAAAGGAGTACACGATGAACAAATTCGCACTGGGACTCGATTTCGGCACGGAATCCGCAAGAGCCGTGCTGGTAGATGTGGCGACTGGGGAGATCGTCGCCACAGCCGTTGAACCGTATCCCGACGGCGTGCTCGATGAGGCATTGCCAGATGGCTCTGTGACGCTTGCCCCCGACTGGGCGTTGCAGAATTCAGTGGACTGGCTGACGACGCTGGAGGCGACGGTGAAAGCAGTGCTTGGTGAGGGCGGAATCGCCTCACAGGACGTTGTCGGCATCGGCATTGACTTTACTGCCTGCACGGTTGTGCCCACCACCGCCGACGGCATGCCGCTGCACGCACTCGAAGCGTATCGAAACCGTCCTCATGCCTGGGTGAAGCTCTGGAAACACCACGCTGCGCAATCCCAGGCCGATCGGGTAAACGAACTCGCCTCGGAAAGGGGTGAACCGTGGCTGGCACGGTACGGCGGCAAAATTTCCTCGGAGTGGCTGATCCCCAAGGCGCTGCACATACTCGAAGAGGATCCGGAGATATACACGACCGCCGGCCGGATTGTCGAGGGCGGTGACTGGGTGGTCTGGCAGTTGACGGGCGAGCTGGCCCGTAACGCGTGCGCTGCGGGCTACAAGGCCACGTGGCACAAATCCGATGGCTTTCCCTCAGCCGATTTTCTGGCGACACTTCATCCCGACCTGGCCCATCTTTATCGCGAAAAGGTGCAAGGCCCGATTGCCGCGCCGGGCCGGCGGGTCGGCGGTCTGACGGAAGCATTGGCCCGGCGTTTGGGGCTCGCCGCTGGCACGCCCGTCGCGGCTCCGATTATCGATGCCCATGCGGCCGTGCCGGGCGGCGGCGTCACCGGCCCAGGAACCATGTACATGATCATGGGCACCTCGACCTGTCACATGCTGATGTCTGAGAGCGAGAAGTTGGTGGAGGGCATCGCCGGCGTCGTCGAGGACGGTATCGTGCCCGGTCTGTTTGGTTATGAGGCCGGCCAGGCCGGAGTGGGCGACATCTTCGCCTGGTTCGTCGAAAACAGCGTGCCGCCGGCGTATCACCGCGAGGCGGAATCGCGCGGCGTGTCACTCCACGCTGTGCTGACGGAGTACGCTCAGCGACGCCGGCCCGGCGAGACCGGCTTACTCGCGCTTGACTGGTGGAACGGCAATCGCTCAACCCTGGTCGATGCTGAGCTGAGTGGGTTGCTTGTGGGAGCGACCCTGGGGACAAAGCCCGAAGACATCTACCGGGCGTTGATTGAGGCCACCGCCTTTGGCACGCGCGTCATCATCGAAGCTTTCACCGGACAGGGCGTGCCGGTTGAGGCCATCGTCGCCGGCGGTGGGCTGACGGAGAACCCCTTGCTGATGCAAATCTACGCCGACGTGACCGGCCGCCAGATCGACGTGGCCGGCTCAGGTCTGGCGTCGGCGCTAGGCGCAGCGATGCTGGGTGCCGTGGCGGCCGGACGGGCAGGGGGTGGCTACGACACACTGGCTGAAGCTGCGGCCAACATGGCCCCATCGCCAGAGGAAAGCTACCGCCCCAATGCCGAACACCGGCCCGTGTACGACGTGCTGTATGATGAATATCGGCGGTTGTATGACTACTTCGGCCGAGGAGACAACAACGTCATGAAAGTCTTGCGCAAAGTGCGTATGTCATGACATCATGCCATTCAGGAGGAACCTCATGAAGACTATCCAGTTGGCTGACGCTGAAAAGCTAGAGGGCACAGGATATACTCTGTACAGAATGCTCAACCCCACGACGGTGGGTTCAAAGAAGTTTATGAGTTTTGTGGTCGAAGTCCATCCAGGCAGCGGAATCCCTGAGCATACGCATGGGCCGGCTGAGGTAGGCCTCCACGTTCTCGATGGGAAGGCTTCGGTGACCATTGACGGGCAAGAGGAGTTGGTGAAGCCCGGAACTGCTGTCCATGTGCCCATTGGTTCGACCATTGGCTTAACTAACGTGGGTGAAGGAGCGCTACGTTTCATCGCCGCCTTGTCGCCGCCGATAGATGTAAGCAT
>JBHHTZ010000765.1:0-2298 GCA_046753605.1 Anaerolineae bacterium | reverse complement strand
GCCGCTGGTGTTTCTCGGCACGTACCGTGCCCTGAGCGAGCGGAGCGTCGGCTGGGCGCTTTTCGGTGGGGTATTCCTGGGAATCGCGGCGCTGGCCGGTCACGCTCAGCCGCTGCAATTCATCCTGCTCCTGGTCGGCCTGTACACGCTGTATCACCTGCTGGTCGAATGGCGACAGGGCGGGCGATGGGCTGTGCAGACGGTGGGCCTGGCAGGGCTGATTGGCGTTGTCGGGTTGGGGCTGGCGGCGCTGAGCCTGCTGCCGGCCCTGGAGATGGTCGGCTACACCCGGCGGGCCGGCCTCACCTACGCCGAAGCCGCCCAGTACTCCCTGCCGCCCCAGGCCCTCATCGGCTTGCTGGTGCCAGATTTCTTTGGGCGAGGGGTAGCCGGCTTCTGGGCGCCCTGGCCCAGAGTGGAAGTTGGCTATCTCGGCGTGCTGCCGCTCCTCCTGGCGGCGGTCGGCATCACCGTGCGTCGGCGAGAGCAGCGTCTCGATCCTGGGCAGAGGCGGTTGGTTCCGTTCCTGGCCGGCCTGGCCTTGCTGAGCCTATTGGTGGCCCTCGGCGAGCACACGCCGTTGCATCGCTGGGTGTACGACCTGGTGCCGGGGTTCCAGAACTTGCGGGTGCCGGCGCGGTTCATCTACCTCACGGACTTTGCGCTGGCCGTGTTGGCGGCGTTCGGGGTAGACGCATTGTTGTCACTGGAGGCCGGCTCGCGGCGTGTTGCGCGAGCTATGCCCTGGGCCGGCCTGCTGATGGGGGTGGCTGTGTTTGCCGCAGGCTATCTGCTCCTTGCGCGGTATCAGCCGGCGGCGGCGCGGGCAACGGTCGCCGTGCGCGGGCTGGTGATCTTCGGTGTGCTGTTGGTGGCCGGCGTGACGCTAGTTGCGGCGCGTGCACGCCGGCGCCTGAACGCAGCGCTGTTCGGCGGTCTGTGCGTGGCCCTCGTCGCGGTCGATGTTATCGGGCTGGGCATGGGTGTAGATGTAGGCCGGCACGACCCCACGACGAACTTCCGCCGTGCTCGCGTGGCAGAGTTTCTGAAGAGCGACCCATCCCTGTACCGCATCGAGGTACGGCCGGAGGTCTGGGGCTGGTGGAGTCCCGATGCGGCTTTGATCCACGGCATCCAGGACGCCGGCGGCATCTACAACCCTCTCCGCCTTTCCGACTACCAGTTGTTCTGGGAAAGTCTCACTGACCGCGCGACGCAGTTGTACGACTTCCTGAACGCGAAATACCTGATCGCGCCCCCTGGCTTCGGCCTGCCGCATGACAAATTCGCGCCGGTGCTCGACGACGGCGATCTCACCGTCTACCTGAACCGCGCAGCCCTCCCCCGCATTCAGATGATTTACGACACTCAGATCGTCAAAGATCAGACAGCCGCGTTTCACGCCGTGCACGCTGCCACCTTCGACCCAACCCACACCGTCGTCCTCGAAGCCAACCAGCCAACCAGCCAACCAGCCAACCAGCCATCTGTCTCCCCAGCCAACCAGCCATCATCCCCCACGCGCCTGTCCTTCGCCGGCTACGGCCTGAACAGCGCGGTCGTCGATGTGACCACAGAGACATCGGGCTGGCTGGTGATGAGCGATGTGTGGTATCCTGGCTGGCGGGCACAGATCGACGATGCTGCGGCTCCGGTGCTGCGGGCCAACTATGCCTTCCGCGCGGTTCCAGTGCCGGCCGGCAGCCACCGTGTCCGCATATTCTTCGCCCCCCTGACCTGGAAGATCGGTGTGGCGATCAGTGCGGCGGTGCTCCTCGGAACGATACTGACCGCGTTGTGGTTGCTCCGTAGGGGCCACACGCCATGACTCGACGCCAACGTTGGCTGCTCTGGGCGATTCTCCTGCTGGCCCTGGGGTTGCGCGTCTTCCAGTTGGATGGCCAGAGCCTGTGGTACGATGAGGGGACCAGCGTCGCACTGGCCGGCCGCGGCCTGGGTAACATCACCCGCTCGGCCGCCGCCGACATCCATCCGCCGTTCTACTACTACCTGCTCCACGGCTGGACAGCGCTGGTCGGCTTCAGCCCGACAGCCGTCCGCAGCCTTTCGGCCCTCATCGGGACGATTCTCGTTGCGCTGACCTGGGTCCTGGGCCGGCAGCTCTTCGGACCTACAGTCGGCCTGACGGCCGCATTCCTGGCCGCTGTGTCACCCTTCCAGGTCTACTACTCCCAGGAAACGCGGATGTACATCCTCGCGGCAATGCTGGGCGCACTATCAATGGTGTTGGCTGTCGAACTTGCCAGAAGATGGGTATTGGGTATTGGATATTGGATA
>JBHHTZ010000764.1:0-2300 GCA_046753605.1 Anaerolineae bacterium | reverse complement strand
ATTGACAATTGACAATTAACGTGGGGATTACGGGTATTGTAACAGAGGATGGCCGGCCTGTCAAAGAGAGACCCTAAAGGTTTCGGAAACCTTTAGGGTCTCTGAGTCGGGGAGAGGGGTGAGGGAGCAAGGCCGATCCCCACGCTGGAGACCTACCTGCTCCCTTGCTCCTCGGCGCCGCTGCCGGTTTGCTCAGATGGCTACGGGCCGGCGTACTCCCCGGTCACGTCGGTCCCGATGGTGACGAACTTGGTCCCGAAGGAGCCGAAGTCACCAGCCGAGAGGGTTACGGTGGTGTCGCTGTAGGGACACGTGCCCAGGGCCCGACCCCGATACTGATCGGGCAGCTCCACCGTCAGCGTCACCGGGTCTGTCACGTCGAAGCCGGAGAACAGAACCAGGCCGGTGCGCGACGTGGCGCCGGTGATCATGGCCCTGTTCGAGAACGACAGGGTGACGGGCACATCCGACAACGCCCGGTCCATCCCGCTGATGAAGTAGGTGTCGCAGCGGAAGTCCACGAACACGCGAGCCGCGAGGCTGTACCTGCCAGGCGGCGGTGGCGGCAGTTCCGTAACCTCCGCCGATGCACTGTCGGTGTCGCGGTCGTCACCGCTGGTGACAGTTGCCACATTTGTGGCGTCTCCCTCCGTCTCTGCCAGGGCAGTGTAGGTGATCGTCTGGAGTGCCGGGCGGAATCCTCCGCTCACATCCAGGACATCATCCAACGTCGGGAAGCTGCCTACCTCGGTGCCCTCGCCGTCGTTGAAGTAGTAGACGGCTCCAACCGTACCATCGGCGTTTTCAGCACCAACCACGGCGCCAGTGGTTGGCCCGTCCAGCCGGCCATAGGTCAACGTCACTTCTTCGGTATCCACTTTCAGCCAGACCTGGAAAGTGAAGGCGGTATCTCCCTCGCCCCAACGCTGGGCGTCCTCCCATTCGAACACCCACCAGGTGCTGACACCATCGCTCAGCCCGGTGGCGTACCAGGTGCCGCCGCCCACGCCGTCGCCGCCGTCCAGATCGAAGTCCATCCACAGTGGTGCGATGACGTTGTTGGGTGGCGTGCTGTCCGGGAAGTTCTGCGGCTGGAAGCTAAGGTCCTCGTCGGTACAGCCGCCCAGGACCAGGTAGCCGTTGGTCACCATGCAGACGATGTCGTACTCCTCTCCCAGGTAGGAGACGGGCGAGGAAAGCTGCAGGTTGATCAGCGAGTCGTCAAGGTTGGGATCACCGATGTCAAGCGGATCGGCGCCCAGGGACGCCAACGAGACATAGCCGAAGGGGAAGCTGCTCGGACCAATCTCCACAGCGTTGGTTGCTGGCGGCAGCGCGCCACTCCACGTGATCGTGCTGCCGTCCAGGGTGGCGCCGCCGGTGATGGAGGCCGGGTCTACCGTCACGTTGGACGGAACCGCGTCGCTCAGATCCATCTGGCGTTCCTGCAGGTCGGCATTGGCCAGCACAAGCTCGTAGTCCAGGCTGTCGCCGGTGAATACCGCATCCGAGCTGACGCTCTTCTGCACCGCCGGCACATCCCCGGTGACGCGCACTGGCACGAGGCCCACAGCCGTCGCGTCTTCCGCGTCACCCATGGTGATCGCCCCCAGGTATTCCTCGCCCTGGTCGATCTGGCGATCCCAGGCGACCTGCATCGCGTAGTTGCTGGCCGCCTCGATGCTGTCGGGCGCATTGAGCAAAGTGAGCGCGTCGTCAGCGGTCGTCACCTGGTAGGTCTTGAGGGTGTAGGCGCCGCTGCCGGCCCAGGCCTCTACCGCCACCAGGTAGTCCCCCGGAGCCGGTACTGTCACATCGACTTCCTCGTCGGCGCTTGGCGAGGTGCTGGTATCGATCAGCTCGTCTGGCCACTCGAAAGTGCCGCTTCCGTCAGCATCGTAGAGCAGGAACAGGTCTATGTCACTGATTTCGGAATTGCGCGTCTGAGCTACGAACCAGACCGCGTCCGAACCCAGAGTGTAGGTGTAGACCTCGAACCCCTCGCCGAATGGATCCGTGCTGGGGTCTTGGTCTGGATCCTGGTCCAGCGGGCCGCCGGCGGTCCGCACAGGATCAACCAGACCGTAGGCATTGATCGCGAAGGGGTCCACGTTCACGCCACTTTGGAGGTTGAAGTCGGTGCTGCTGGCATCGAACTGCGTCTGGACGTTGGCCAGCGAGTTCCAAACAGCCGGCACGTTCACAAAGGCTACGGGCATGTGCACCTGATGGGGACCATGCTCCAGGTAGACATGGGCGAAGTACTGGCCCTCCGGCGCCTCCGTGGCGTCCACCGACAC
>JBHHTZ010000763.1:0-2302 GCA_046753605.1 Anaerolineae bacterium | reverse complement strand
AAACCAGCGAGCGGAGCGGCCCTTTTTGGGCCAGCGGAGCGATGCGGCCCAGACGGGAAGTCTCGCAGTGAGCGGGACGCCGGCCGGGCCGGCGGACTCCGCGAACGGCCGACGGAGGGACCTCCCTTCAATCGGCGGTGCAAACCAGCGAGCGGAGCGGCCCTTTTTGGGCCAGCGGAGCGACGCGGGTCGGCGATTTAGAGTCTACCTGCAATTAGTAGCTCCTGGAGCGCAGCGAAGGAATAGACTTCCCGGCCCAAAGCCAGGCCGAGCAGTCTTTTGTCGACGGCCTCGTCACTGATCACCGGCTCACCACCCGATCCAACGTCTCAAACCCGACACGATCCGTGAGCAAGACACCGCGGTCACGGGCATAGTCCTGAGCCCCTCGGCTGAAACCGGATCGGGAGATGTACCACAGCGTCACCGGCACTTGCAACTCAGTGGCGTCCACATTGGCTTGCAGGCGCTCCAGTTCCCGCCGGCTTACTTGCCGTCCCCCCCATTTCACCTCGACCACCCAGGTTCCTCCTGTTGCCGTCCGGGCCACAGCATCCAGTTCTATCTGGCCGTCGGGCGAACGATAAGCATCGACGCTCACCACCTGGGGCAGTTGGATCACCGCTTCCGACAGCCCCAGCAGCCGGCCTTCCACCTCTTGTCCGGCAAACCGGCGCAAGATCTCACGCACCCGGGCCTCCTGGGAAACCCCTGCATCGCGGGCAGCCGCCTGAAACCGGGCATCCAGTCTGGCAATCAGATCGGCGATATCCACCCCCCTGGCCCGGGCACTCACCTCCACGCCCTGCGTGGCGTGAGCCACCCAGTAGCGCAGGACCGGGTCCCGGTAGTAGTAGCGCCCTTCCTGCAACGACACCAGGTTCACCTCCCGCAACCAACGCAGATAGTCGCTGGCAGTTGCCGACGTCACCCGCAACTGACGACCCACATCGGCGGCTGTCAGTCCTTCCTCGGTGGCCAGGATTTGCAGCACCGCCTTGAGGGAACCATACCCTTTGGCCTGTTGTAGGGAGAGGTCATACATATAGCGGCAGAAGTCGTAGATGCGGCCACTGGCAGAGAGCGTCTCCACTACGAATGCCTCTTTCACCGTCTCCGGCGAGAGCGGCATCCCCAGGGCTTCCACACGGGTGGCCGTCCGGCGGCAAAGGGCCTGCACATAGAAGGGATGGCCGCCCGTCAGGTGATGGATCGTGTAGGCGATCTGCGGATCCGTTGCCTCGGGCAAAAGCTTGGTCACCAACCGGACAGTTTCTTCTCGGGAGAAGGGCCCCAGCGGCAGCCTGGCAAACTGGGCGAAAAGGGGGGCAGCCGGGTCCGAGAGAATCCGGGTCAACACCGCGACAGCCGATCCGGCCAGCAGGTAGAGAATATCCGCTTGCGACTGGAGAGCCGCCCGGAAGAGGGCCAGCGCATTCCTGGCCCCGGGGAAGTTCTCCAGGGTTCGGACCTCCTGAAACTCATCTAAGATCAGGAGCAGGGGGACCCCTCGCTGCTCCCGCACCGCTTGCGGGAAGCGGAAGGTCCGGCGCAGCAGCGCCTGGCGGTCGACCTGCGTCCGCTCCAGCAGGCGCGTGATCGGCTGGATGGCCTCGTAAAGGCCACGTTCGCCGGCCAGCAGAAGTTGGCTGGGTAACTCCGTTGGGGTCAGGTACGGCTCCGGGGTCTCCCCTCCCTGCGCAACGAGCCAGTAACAGATATGGCCGACGTAGCCGGCGGCAAACTGTTCGGGCGAACTGCATAGAAAGGTGAAGTCCATATAGACAGGCGCTACCCCTATTTCCTGCTCCAGCATCTGGCGCAGAAACTCCTTGAGCAGCAGCGTCTTACCGATGCGCCGCGGGCCAAAGAGAGCCGCGTGCTCTGGCTGCCCGCGCAGTAGCGTGTCCCGATAATGGGCCAGCTCTGCCAGCTCCATCTGCCGGTTGGTGAACAGCTCTCGTTGTTCCTGGGGATAGAAATAGCGCATTATGAAAGCTCCCGTAGACTTGCCGAGGGACCCGCCGAAGGATTAGGTCGATCACCCTATAGGTCAAACGACCTAATTATAGTGTGTGGCAGGACGAGGGTCAAGGAGTCACCGGTCTGGGGTGAGGCTTTCAACGTTGCTGTATGGGGGCCAAGCGTGAGGAATGGCCGGCAGCGTCGAACGGGCCGGCTCTGCGATGATACCTTCCATCAGCGAACCCTCTACCCCCTCAACTGCCGGCCAGCGGAGTCGGACCTTGTGTCCGACGGAGCGGGCGTGGGGGATCGACCCTCAATCAGCGGAGCTGACGAG
>JBHHTZ010000762.1:0-2303 GCA_046753605.1 Anaerolineae bacterium | reverse complement strand
CTTCGCAATGGTTGCCGCGATTTCAATCGCCAGGCTGAGCACCTGCGCATTTGAGCAGCTACGACTGCACGAGCCCGATCACCCAGTCAATTCCCTGCTGGATGTACTGCCGGCTGGCCGGATACTGGGGCGTATGCTCGAAGACGATGCGCACATCGCCGGCCACCGCCAGCACCCGGCGCAGAATCGCCGGCACGTCGGCCCAGCCATCGGCCGGGTCCTGGGAGGGGTGGACAGGCACATGGTGGTACTCCCGATACGACGACGCTGTGGCGTTGTACACGTGCACCACCGTGGTGTGTGGAGCAACCGCCCGCAGGAACTCCTGGGAGTCGAAATGGCCACCCTCGGCCAACAGATGGAAGTGGCCGATGTCAAGAGCGAACTCTAGATCGGGGAACGCCCGAAAGATTTCGGCAAAGGCCGGCACGTCGAAGTACGGGTGCGGCCCCACGTGCTCCAGGATGATGCGCCGGCCCTGCTCCGCGCTCCACCGGTTCAGGACAGCGCAGCTCTCCAGGGCCGCATCGACGGATTCGGCCAGACTCCACTCAGGGACAGGGCCGAAGTTGACCGATGGGAAGTGACACAGCACGTAGGCCGCGTCATGCTCCTCGGCCATATCCAGCGTCCGGCGGATGCTGCGGAGGGTACGGGCTCGCTCTTCGGGCCGGGGGTCGTTCAGCGAGGGCCAGCGCCAACCCTTGTGGCCCGGCAGGGGGTCGTGGTAGCCGGCGGTTTCGAAGTGGTCGGTTGCGAAGGCGAGTACCTGGGGAAGCTGGTGGGGTCGCCAGAAACCCAGCTCGACGTGCGGCAGGCCGTAGACGGCCATCTCGGGCAGCCGGTCCAGGTCCCCGTAGGTCATGCTGGTGGAGATTGCGTATTCGATCATGACTATTGACGCTCTGCCGGCTCGGTCAGGAGACCTTCGCCGAACAAGGGGCCTCATTGTTGGGCAAGGTCTCCCGACCGCAGCCCTGCCGGGGCCTATGCGAATCCTTCGCGCAGTTGATCGGCCACCAGGAACGGGTCCGTACCGATTACAGATGCAGCATAAAGCTCCATAGCCCCGATGTCGGTGGTCAAACTCATGGGATCACCGCGACTCACGACGCGGAAGATGGTCGGGAAGTGGCTCCAGTCTTCATCCACGCCGGCGATGGGGGGCATGTAGAGAGCGACGTTGAAGCTGTGGAACTGCCGGCCATCCCGCCGTGCCCGCAACACCCGATACAGCGCCCGTTGCAAGTCTTCGCTCATGCTGTCCGCCACCAGCAGCGTTTCACCATCCTTGACCGGCGTGAGATAGCTCATGACGCCGATGTCGCGCCAGCGGAAACCCAACCCCAGCGAGCGGTGGATGTCGAACAGGTCGTCGAAGTAGCTGCGGCCGTACCGCCGCGCGTACGATAGCGAATCGCGCCGCAGCTTCTCCACTTTGGCGTAGTGCATCCCCTGGGTGAGGGTCGCCTGCGCGTGACCGTGCAGGATGGATGCGCCGGCCTTCCACGAGCAATTCCAGATGAAAAAGAAGTACTTCGCTGCCGGCTCCTGGGCGTGGGCCTGCTGCGCCCATCGGAGTGCGGTGTCCACGTAGTCGATCACCTCCTCCTCGGTAAACACGAAGGGATTGTGGCGCTCGAAGATGATGACACTGTGCAAAGCATCCGCCCTGGCTACGTTGCTGGCCGTGATGGCGTGCTGGCCCTGCACCCGCCCAAACAGGTCCGCCGGCGTGTTCTCCAGTGGGTTGCAGAAGGGGTCGTCGCTCCTTTCCAGAGCCTGTTCGACAAACCACTGGCCGGTCTGGTCAGGCATGGGCCGGCGGGCTCGCAGTTCATTGAAGAGAGACTCTTCCCAGGTCACCAGGTTGGTCACCTTGACGACCTGTTGCGTGCACACGGCGTCAACGGAGCCGAAGTGATTCTCAATCCAGTCATGCATCAACGCCGGCGGGTCCAGATGCCCCACAGACGTATGCACGTTGAACACCCGCCAGAATGCCTCACGTGTATCGTCAGGCAGACGATCAACGATCGCTTCCAGGTCCGCAATGCGCGCCGCAGTCTCCATCGCTCTCCATGCCAGTGATCAGTGATGAGTTATCAGTAAACAGTGATCAGTATTTTGCACTGTTCACCCCTGTGCGGCTGCGGTCAGGAGACCTTGCCGAACGAAAGACTGTTTACTGATAACTGATCACTGTTTACTGATAACTGATCACTGTCCTGCGCGCCGGTACAGGTCCACGTACTGCCGGGCCGAGGAGTGCCATGAGAAGTCAGCCTGCATGCCGCGAATTT
>JBHHTZ010000761.1:0-2315 GCA_046753605.1 Anaerolineae bacterium | reverse complement strand
TCGCATGTGGTCGGAGTCAGGTGCAAAAGCCGGCGGCGCAGCAACCACAGGCGCAGGTGGAACAGCCCAAGGAAAGCGCCTCGGACGTAAGCACGAAGCAGGCCGAGCCCGAGCAGGCAGCCGAGGCAGAGCACCACGAAGGTGATGAGCACCCGGAAGCTGAACACGAAGAAGCCGAGGTAGAGCACCATGAGGGAGATGAGCACCCGGAAGCCGAGCATGAGGAAGCCGGCCACGGCCACGGTCCAGAGGAGCACATGGGCGGCCACCACGATGTGCCGGAAGAGGCTGCCGCTGTGGAGAACCCGATCCCGGCAACCGAGGAATCTGTCGTCGCCGGTGCAACCATCTTTGCCCAAAACTGCGCGGTGTGTCACGGCGAGACGGGTGAAGGCGACGGGCCGGCTGCTGCAGCTCTTGAAGAGAAGCCGGCTAACCTGCATGAGGACCATGTTCAAGAGCTATCGGATGGTGCATTATTCTGGATTATCAGTCACGGTGTGGCCAAGTCCCCGATGCCCCCGTGGGACAACATCCTGACAGAGGACGAGCGCTGGCACGTGGTGAACTTCGTGCGCACCTTCAACGAGGGCCAGTGACGAGAGAACCATTGAGTCTGACGACTCCGCATAAGGGCGGGTCTTGACAGAGAGCCGGTTGGATCCTGTCCAGCCGGCTCCTGAGTTCTCTGCAGAGGCTTATGAGCCATCGACTCTATCGCTGGTTTGATGAGCGGCTCACCCTGAGACCCGTCGCCCAGGCATTGGATGCCAGCGCGCCAGTTGTGAACGATCCGCCGAGTCTGATGGCGATTTTCAGCGCCGGCCACATCTCCGTCGTGCTGATCATGTTGCTCGTCATTAGCGGCATCTTCATGACCCTATTCTACATTCCAACACCGGACCAGGCTTACAATAGCATCGAGTATGTACAGACTTCTATCCCGTTCGGTTGGTTGATCCGGGGCGTGCATCGCTGGGCAGCGCTGCTGTTGATGGCCTTCGTTATCTTGCACGCCTTGCGTGTTGCCCTCATGCGCGCCTACGCATACCCTCGAGACCTGAACTGGTGGCTGGGGATCGGATTATTGATCCTGGTTTTCGTGTTTGGAGCGACAGGTTATCTGCTACGCTGGGACATCAAAGCTTTCACCCTGATGCTGCTGGTCGAGCAGAACCTGGCCACGATTCCGGTCATCGGGAAGATGCTGGTGGCTATCGTCCTGGGCGGCACGGAATTGGGGGTTGTTCCGCTGTTTCGTGGGTATGCCTTTCACATCTGGTTTCTGCCCCTGGTGCTGAGCATCTTTCTTGGTACCCATCTACTCGTTGCCTGGCGACAGGGGTTGGCTCATGGCCCGCATAACTGGGAACGGCGAATCAGTCTGACGTCAGCGGCGCGCCGCCGGCTGCGCTTCCTGCCTGGCCTGCTGATCCTGGCCGTGGTGTTGGTCCTGGCGGGAGCCCTGCCGGCCCAGGAACCGGTCACTGGTCCCATCGACCGCTCACCGGTTCCGCATCCCGATTGGCTTTTCGTGTTCTACTTCCTACCCTTCTGGTTCTTCGAAGGTCCCTGGCGACCGATGGGCAGCGTCATGATACCTGTAGCTATCATCCTGCTCCTGGCGGCACTGCCCCGCCTTCGTGGAATTCCCCTCGGTAAGCTTCGCACTCAGGGTAAGGATTGGCGCAGGATTGGTACGGTGGTGCTGGTCGTGGCCGGCATCCTGTGGGTGTCGTGGCTGTTCACTCAGGTGGGGCGCATGGGGGCTCAGGTGCCGACCCAGGGGTGTGGTGCCTGCCACAAGCCGGCCATCGTGGCCGGCGCTCCCACACGTGTCTCGGAATTCAAGCAGTTGGGACCCGATTGGTTGGTGGATCACTTGCAGGATCCACCACGTTCTCTCATTGAACCCTTCACCTCGCAGGGAGCCCGCTAGCGGCGATGGTTGATGCGCAGTGAAACCAGCGAGGTAATCACCGTCGTCGCTGCCATGAGCAGCCAGAAGGGCGCGAGGAAGCGGTTGTGATTCTGCCGGTACAGCCGCTGGTAGTCGGGGCCGGCCTTCCATACGACGTAGCTTTCGGCTGCCAGTTCCCACAGAGCCTCGTGGCCAAGCAGAGCCAGGAGCGCATGTCGCCACCGTGGTCTTCTGCGGCCCCGGGTTAGAGCCACAGCGTGGAGTATCGCCACGGGCAATGTTTGCATGTGCCCGACTTCGTGCCAGTAGCTGAGCTGGCGCTTCGCCCGTCGCGGCAGTCCGCGGCGAATCAGCAGGTTGATCAGCGGCGGATGGGGAATGGGCAGCCGGCCCA
>JBHHTZ010000760.1:0-2323 GCA_046753605.1 Anaerolineae bacterium | reverse complement strand
GATGTGCGAACGGTGTTGGTCCCGCCGCGTCCTCTGACATTTGACGAGTTTGTGGACCTGTTTGGCGAGGATGACAATGTGGAACTCATTGATGGCGTTGCGGTGAGGAGAATGGCAGCAAGAGACCCCCATGAGGATTTGTTCGGCTGGTTGTATGTCCTTTTGCGCAGCTATGTGGCAGCCAAAGACCTGGGCATCGTTCGCGGTTCCCGTACGGCGGTACAGATCACACAGCATCGGGGCCGGCTGCCGGATGTCGTGTTTGTGCGCAAGGAGCGAGCCGGCATTGTCCAGGAGAAGGGCATCTATGGCGCACCCGACCTGGTCATCGAGATCACATCACCGGGGGATAGGATTGCTGACATCGTGGCACTGGAAGCCGATTACCGAGGTATCGGCGTCGCCGAAATCTGGTTCGTTGACCAACAGCAGGAGCAAGTCCGCGTGTTGCGCAAGCGTGATGAAGGCTTCACAGAGCAAGTCCTCAGCCAAGGCGTGGTGCAATCCGAAGTGGTTGAGGGCTTTTGGTTGAAAGTGGCGTGGCTGTTTGCGAAGCCGCTGCCTTTGGAGCTAGACACCCTGATGCAGTTTCTGGGTGCTGATCAGTAGCGTCTAGAGGGACTGACAAGCAGCGCGAACATCCCGACTAGCCACTAACTGGACCTCATGGGAGTTTCCGCCGCCACAGACTTGACCGGGTTGCTGCGCGTCTTTCTTTTACTGGCCGGCGCTGCAATCATCGTCGCAGGAGCGCTGGCCGGTTGGATTTTGTGGCGCGTTCGGAGCATCGATTTACCCCCAGACGCAGACTTTCTCACCGCTCTGCAGGCAACGCCCTTCGCTGTCGTCTTGGTGCTGGATCTGCTGGATTTTAGCCTCGACTTTCTCTCAATTCCCATCGCGTGGGCGCTCCTGGGCCGGCTCGGTCTGACCCCCCTCCGTGGTGCGACTGTGCTGGAAGAGCTCATTCCCGGCACGCAGTTGCTACCGACGATGACGGCCGCCTGGCTCCTGGCCCGCTTCCTCGGACGTAGAAACTAGAGATTAGAGATTGGAGATTGTCCGCCTCTAACTTCCAATCTCCAATCTCGAATCTCCAATCCCGAATCTCCCCCACGGGAACATCCTCTGCCGGCCAGGCGTTACGCTAGTAGATCAGATACCTAAAGCGGAACCGCCCCGAAGGAGCAAACACAATGCGACGACTTATTGCCTGTTTACCTTTTCTGCTTGTTGCCCTGATGTCCATGCCAGCGCCGGCCAGCGCCGACGGCATCGTCATCATCGAACCCCCGCCCGGCCGCGTGATCGGCACGACTCCCCTGGCCGTCCGCGACCACTTGGTCACCGTCACCATCGACAACCAGGTGGCCACGACCCGCGTGGATCAGACCTTTGTCAACCCATCCAACGTGGTGCTGGAGGGGACATACGTGTTCCCGCTGCCAGAAGGCGCCACGATTTCGGAGTTCAACATGTGGGTCGATGGGAAGAAGTGGGAGGGCAAGGTCCTGAACCGCGACGAGGCGCGCGAAATTTACGAGAGCATCGTGCGCCGGCGTCAGGACCCGGCCCTGCTGGAGTACATCGGCCGGGGTGCTTTCCAGGCCAGCATCTTCCCCATTCAGCCCGGCGACGAGCGGCGCGTCGAGCTGGAGTACACCCAGGTCTTGGCGATGGACCAGGGCCTGGTCGAGTACGTCTACCAGCTCAACACCGAGAAGTTCAGCGCCGAACCGTTGGAGCGAGTAAGCATCACCGTGGAAATCGAATCGGACGTGCCGCTGCGGGCCATCTACTCGCCCACGCATGACGTGGACGTGGTTCGCGGCGGCGAGAACCGCGCGCGGGTGGGCTACGAAGCCGAGAACGTGCTGCCCGACCGCGACTTCGTCCTGTACTACAGCGTGACACCGGAGGACGTCGGGCTGAACGTGTTGAGCTACAAGGTGGCCGGTGAGGACGGCTACTTCCTGCTGCTGGCCGCCCCACCGGTGGAAGTGGACACGACCGAGGTGGTCGCCAGGGATGTGCTGCTGGTGCTGGACACGTCGGGCAGCATGGAGGGAGAGAAGCTGGCCCAGGCCAAGGCAGCGCTCAACTTTGTGCTGAAGCACCTGAACCCCGATGACCGCTTCAACATCGTCACCTTCAGCACCGGCATCCGGCGCTACGCCCGCGCTCTGCAGCCGGCCTCGCAGTCCACAACTGCCCAGCGCTGGGTGGAAGACCTCACTGCCGGCGGCTCCACCGACATCAACCGCGCCCTGCTGGAAGCCCTGGCCGACGCTGACCCCGATCGACCGACCATCCTGATCTTCCT